>JAFUUT010000053.1 GCA_017477685.1 bacterium
CGTGGCGGTGCTGGACATTCGTACGGCGAATTTTCTGAATTTATTTTGCCTTCTTTAATTCGTCACAAGGATGCCGATGTCGGTGCGACTATTCGGTATGGTTATGGTAGTTTGGGTAACGCGTATTCAAGAGAAGATATACGTATTACTGCAAAAATTTCCAGTGCGTTCCCTGATATACCGCCGGTTGTGAATTATAATTATGTGCCTGCACAGGGAGACCACTATTGTACTAAGCCTCCGTATGTTAATATGAAAAAAGATGATTTAGGTTCAAGTTGTATATGCGGTAATCCATTATATCCTTCAAGGAATTATATTCCTACAAAAAATGATACAAAGGCTTGTTTGATAAATACTGTGTGTAACTACAGACCCGGCACTGTGCCATACTACTATAGGACGGGACCTGCTACCGGTACCTCTAGGTGCTGCGTAGAAGGTTCGTATAATCCTATAACCGGCTACTGCTGCGGTGACGAGAGTACAAATCCTCTCTCCCGCACTGGCAGCGGCTGGATATATACAGGTGGTCAATGTAAAAAGATTGATTCAGAATTCAGACCTGTCGGATATATTCTTGGTGCTAAAGATTTCTGTAAAAAAATCAGAGATAACTTTAATGTGAAAGAATCTAATTGTGATGATGGATTTATGTCTGGTGGTACTGGTTATTCCGGTAAATATGTGTCTAAAGCAACAGATAATAATTCAATAAGTGCATTAAGTAATAAAGTTGGTGGATTTATTCCTGGTGCTTCAGGAACTATCACAAGACCTCACATAGAATTCTCGAATGGAATTGTTATGTGGATACTTAGTGATAGAGAGCCGTCTTTGAAAGGTGTTTCTTTCCCGCTAATAGATTTAGCTTCAAATAGTACTCCAAATTGGTGTGTAAACCAAAAATTAGTTACGGTAACTAATGCATCTACATCAATTCAATTGAGAAATGAATGCCAAAAACCAGCCAATGAAACTAAGGGGTTTGCATATTGTCCCGGAGAGAATAAGTGTTACAGTATGAGATTTAATCCAAGTACTAATTCAGATTTAAAAAAGTATCTCCCTGATGCACGTTCATGTTGTATGTCATATGATCTTGAATATAAAGTAGACGGCGAGGACAAAATTAATTTCAAGCAATACAATCCTGTTCCGGGATTCACTGTTTATGTTGATATAAACGGTCTTGGAGCTGGCTCAGGGACATTATGGGATGATGTATTCCCGTTCTATATCCTGACAAACGGTACTGTGCTTCCGGGGTATCCTATTGATGCTTCCAGAACTGCACAGACAGGCAAAACATCCGTATTTATGGGCGGTAACAATGCGGCTTACCTGCCGGTAGATGTATATTATTACAAGCCGTCCGGAAATGCCCGCAGACGTGTGAATGTTGCAACGAATGTGTCATTTGCAAGAGGTGCATGTCTTGCCGGTATTGTTCCTGAACAGACATTCTATTGTCAAAATATCTTTAACAGGGAGGATGCAAACCAAGAAGCTCAATATCAAAAAGAACGTCAGGTTTGTCGTGATCAAGGCAATTGTATGATTTACGTCAAGAAGAAATCACGAATATTCTAATATATGAAACAAGATAAGTTAGAAAACTTGAAATTATATAAAGAAATTCCTTCGGAAGCTATAAAATTTATAGCTTCCGGAGTGTTTCCCTGCGGCAGGTATGTACTTTCTGACAAAGTCTATGTCAATATTGAAGAATATGACTCAAAATATATAAAAGATGCACGTTTTGAATCTCACAAAAATTATATTGATGTTCAAATTGTTCTTGAGGGAGCGGAAGAACTTTACTATACCGATATAAAAGGTTTAACTGTTGAGGTTCCGTATTCAGAAGATAGAGATATTATGTTTTATAAAGATGATGTTTCAAGCAGCGATAATATATTGCTTGATGGCAGTAATTTCATAATATTGAGTCCTGAAGATGCTCATGCTCCTCAAGTGTGTGTAAATAATCAGCCCCAAAAAGTAAAAAAAATGGTTATAAAAATAAAAGTGTAATTTACTTTTTTAGTGTTTGCGGGTATATATCCCATTTTATATCAGGATTTTTCCTAAACCACGTGAGCTGTCGTTTTGCGTAATTGCGAGTATTTTTTTTGAGAAGTTCCAGTGCTTGGTCAAGAGAGTATAAATTATCCAGATATCCTATAATTTCTCTATAACCTATGGTATCCGTCAGATTTGGAATTCTTCCGTGCTGATTTAGAAGATGTTTTGTTTCTTCAATCAGCCCTGATTCTACCATAATATCTACTCTTTGGTTAATTCTGTTATATAGAATATCGCGCGGGAAGTTCTTTCCTATCCATTCTATTTCATAAGGACTGGATTCTATTCCGCGTACTTGAGAAAGAGGTTTGCCTGTTGTGTATATAACCTCCAGAGCGCGAATGATTTTTTTCTTATCGTTTGAATCAATATTTTTCGCTCCATCGCTATCTTTATTTGTAAGTTCTTTGTATAAATCTTTTGTATCTTTATTGGTTAATTCTTCCCGAAGTTCTTTGTTCGCTTCGATACGAGGCAGTTGGAAATTCTTTAGCAGAATGTCAATATATAACCCTGTACCGCCGACTATTATCGGAGTTTTATTTTTGGAAGCGATTTGTTCAATTATTTCACTTGCCTGTTGCTGATAAAGCCCTGCAGAATAGTTGAATTCCGGCTCCGCAATATCTATCATATGGTGCGGGATACCGTCCATTTCATCTTGTGTCGGTTTTGCTGTTCCGATATCAAAACCCTTGTACACAAGTCTTGAATCTGCTGAAATAATTTCAGAGTCAATTTTTTTTGCCAGCTCAATAGAGTAAGAAGTTTTACCGCTTGCAGTTGCTCCGACTATGGCTATAACTTTGATTCTATTTGAGGAATGTTTCTTCATAATATGTGTATAGTAATACAATTATATAGATAAATAAATAGTAGTAAAATAATATTGCCAAAAAATACAAGTA
>JAFUUT010000054.1 GCA_017477685.1 bacterium
TAAATGTTTCTAATCTGGAGCATAATATAAAAGAAATTAAAAAAAACATCCCTCAAGATATGAAAATTCTCGGGGTGGTCAAGGCTGATGCGTACGGGCACGGCTCTATAATGCTTGCTCCGACTATGCTGGCAAGCGGTATTGACATGTTCGGTGTTGCAACTATTGATGAGGGTTTAGACTTGAGGCAGGCAAAAATCAACGCACCTGTTTTAATACTGGGTACTGTTCCAGTTTGGGCAATTGAGAGTGCTGTGCTAAATGATTTGACTATTCCTGTTTATAATGAGGAACACCTTAATGCTTGCAAGAAGTCTTTTGAAAGAAGCGGTATCAAACCAAAAGTTCAAGTTAAAATTGATACAGGCATGAATCGTATAGGAATTCGTACGGAAGATGCCGTACAATTTATAAAAAAAGTACAAAATTCCGATTTTGTCGAATTGAAAGGGATATTCACTCATCTTGCCGCAGCGGAAGAATTTGACAAAGCGCAAGAGCAGTTTAAACATTGGGATAGTGTGATTTCTCAAATTGATACAAAGGGTTTACTTCTGCATATTTTGAATTCGGCAGGTTCCGTATGTTATCGTGAAAAATATTCCAATATGTGCAGAGTGGGGATTTCTTTGTATGGTTTGCATCCAGATTATCCGCAAGGGGTTGAGTTTGAAAAACCTGATTTGAAACAATTAATATCTTTAAAAGCCCGTGTAGTTAATATTCATACGGTTAAAGAGGGCGAGGGTATCAGCTATTGCCATACTTATCAGGCAAAATCCGACAGAATAATTGCGACAGTTCCTTTAGGATATGCAGACGGTGTGCCAAGACTTTTGTCCAACAAAATTTCAGGTATATTAAACGGTGTTGAAGTTCCTCAAGTCGGAAATATTACGATGGATCAAATGATGTTTGATATAACAGGAGTAAAAGCTAAAGCAGGGGATGTTATTACACTTTTGGATGAAAATAAATCCATAGATGTTTGGGCTTCAATATTAGGAACAATAAATTATGAACTCACTTGCCGCTTGAAAGTCCGCTTGCCGAGAGTTTATACCAGGGGGTAAATACATTGGAAAATTTTGATATCGGAATAATAGGGGGAGGCCCTGCAGGGTATACTGCGGCATTCAGTGCCGCTAAACAAGGGAAGAAAGTCGTTCTGTTTGAAAAAGATTTTCTTGGCGGAGTTTGTTTAAACAGAGGGTGTATTCCGACAAAAACAATATTGCATTCTTCCGAATTGTATAGGCAATCTCTCAAAAGTGCTGATTTTGGGGTGAATATCGAAAATGTAAGCATAGATTATAATAAAGTAATTGAACGCAAGAATGTTGTGATAGAGCGTTTGCGTAAAGGACTTGAGCTTGCATTTAAAAATTTAAAAATTCAAGTTGTAAATTCTGAAGCCAAAATCCTTTCCAAAAATGAAATTGAGGCAAACGGGGAGATTTATAACTGCGGACAAATTATTTGTGCGGTTGGTTCATCTCCAAGAGTTGTCAAGGGTTTAGAGTTTGACCATGAGTTTTTGTTGTCATCGGATGATGTTTTAGAGTTAAAAAAATTGCCAAAAGGCATTTTGATTATCGGCTCCGGTGCGATTGGGATTGAGTGGGCCAGAATATTTAACAATTTTGGAGTTGATACAACTGTTGTGGAGCTTGCTTCTAATCTTCTTCCGCTTGCGGATATTGATGTGTCAAAAAGAGTGGAGAGGATATTTAAGACTGAGGGAATTAAATTTTATACCGCTTCAACTGTAGATAAAATTGAAGATAAAAAGATTTTCTTATCAAACGGTGATGTTGTAGAGCCTGAGATTGTTCTTGTCGCTGTAGGCAGAAAACCAAATGAAACAGAAAAAATTGAGGGTGTTAAGTATATCGGAGATGCTGCGGGTGAAATTCAGCTTGCTCATTATGCAATAAAACAGGCTTATGAAGAAATAGAAAAAATACCTTTCCGCAAGGATTTGACTCCGTCTGTTGTATATGGCTCTCCGGAAATTGCGTGGGTTGGTAAAAGAGAACAAGATTTGGCACCAGAAGAATATAAAAAATCTTCTGTTCTCGTTTCATCTCTGGGTAAAGCTCAGTGTGACGGTGAAACAGAAGGTTTTATAAAATTATTAGTCCAGAAAGATAAAATTGTCGGGGCTCATATTGTGTCATCCGAAGCTTCAGCTCTGCTTGAGCAAATCCTCATCGCAATGCAGTTTGGAATTTCAGCGGAAAGCTTAAAAGAAGTATGTTTCCCTCATCCGACCTATTCAGAAGGAATTTTTGAAAGTTTGTTCAGAATGAAATAGAATTTTACAATTTGTAAAGAATTAAACATTTTATGCAATTTTTCACTAAAAAAATACTTTATATAAGTGTGTAGATTAGTGAAAGGTATTGTGTATTAATGTCTACTGTAGGTGCTCAAATAGTCCAAAGTGCGTTATTCGGAACAAGAAACAGTCTTCTTGGCACTGGAATTATGGCGCCTGAACAAAATAATCAGGTTAGAACACTCGTTGCTTTCGGACAGGCAAAAAATGCTTTAACAAAGCTCAATTCAGTTTTGAGTAATTCTTCAACTCCCATAAAAAATGCTCCGCAGAAAGTTATAGATCTTTGCAACAGAGTTTCTGAAAACAGTAAGGTTTTTGGTAAACTTGAAAAAGTAGTTGATTTTGCAAGTAAAAATGTAAACAATTTGATTTGTGTTTCCAGTGGTATAAAAGTTTTAACCGCAAAAGATAAAGAATCTGAATTTTGGGCTCAAACAGGCAATATTGCAGGTATGTTTGCTGTTGAAGGCTGGATGAAAAAGAATTTGGCAAAATATGTTGATAAACTCCCTATCAATAGCAAAATGAAACCTGTTATTGAGGGGATCTTGTTTGTAATGGGTTCAATTACCGGTTCTACAATATGTTATAATATTGCTAAAAAAATTGTGGCAAAGACTAAAAAAACAAATGAAGAGTATAAAGCGCAGGAAGCTCAAAAGGCTATGCCGAGAAATATTGCCGTAAAAGCTTAATTTCTCCATTTTCATGGTATAATATCTCTTACAAAAGAGGTAAATTATGACAGAAATTAAAATAACTAAAATGCACGGCTGCGGCAACGATTTTGTTTTTATGGATTATGAAGAATTTGTAAAAACGGGTATGCCTATATCAAAACTTGCTAAAAAACTTTGCGACAGACATTTTGGAGTCGGTGCGGACGGTCTTATTATTCCTGTACCGTATGACGGAGAGGATGCTGATATAGCTTGGAATTATTACAATTCTGACGGAACATCGGCGCAGATGTGCGGTAACGGGATGAGATGTTTTGCAAGATATGTATATGACAGAAAACTTGTTAAAAATAAAACTTTCAGAGTAAAAACTCTTGCGGGGGTCAAGACGCCTGAAATTCTTGATGACGGGAATATTAGAGTAAATATGGGAAAACCGATTTTGACTGATTGGTTAATTCCTTTTCAAGGCGAGAAAAAGATTTCAATTCATGGCAGGGATTTTGATATTTTTCCTGTTTCAATGGGCAACCCTCATTGCATAATTTTTACTGACGAAGATACAATGTATATGGCTAAAAATTATGGTCCTGATATTGAAATTCACCCGTATTTCCCTGAAAAAACGAATACGGAGTTTGTTCGGGTTATTAGTCCGACAGATGTTGAGATGAGTGTATATGAACGCGGCTGCGGAATTACTTTGGCTTGCGGAACAGGTTCTTGTGCAACCGTTGTTGCCGGTGTTTTAAATAACTTAACAGAACACAAAGTGAAAGTTAATCTGCCGGGAGGCTCTGTATTTGTTGAATGGCAAGGCTCCGAGTCAAATGTAGAACACGATGTATTTTTGATTGGACCTGCAGAATATACGTTCTATGCAGATTTCATGTTGTAAATAAATTTTTTTTCATGATATTATTTGTTTAAAAGTAAAAAATATAAAAGGAGAAATAAAAAATGAAAAAGTACGAATTACTAACAATATTTAAACCTAATTTAGACGCTGAAGAAGTAGATAAATTGATTGAAAAAATAGGTTCTGTTATTTCTGATTTCGGCGGAAGTGTTGAATCTGTTGATAAAGCAGGAAGAAGAAAATTGGCTTATGATATCCAAAAATTCAGAGATGGATATTTTTCAACTACAATTTTAAGTATGCCGGCTGATAAGGTTGCTGAATTCAAAAGACAATTGAGATTAAATGATAATATTCTAAGAACAATGTTTGTTGAAGTTAGCGAAAAAGCATCAGTTTAAGTTTATAAATCAGAGGAAGAATTATGACATTAGCGAAAGCTGTAGTTACAGGTATTGTATATAAACCGGCAAAAACAGGATACACTCAAAATAATGTTGCTGTTTCATCTTTTGTTTTGAATGTAGGCGAAGGTGAAGAAACATTAGTTCGTGTAATTTCAAAAAGACAATCACTTGCGAGTATTGTTGAAAGTTTAACCAAAAATCAAAAAGTATTGGTTGGCGGAAGACTTCAGACAGGCGTAAGCAAGCTTGATGACGGGACAGAAAAGAAAGTATTTGAAATTGAAGCTTCTTCAATCGAATTGATGGAAGGTTCTTCAGAGGTTTCTTCAAGTTCTTCATATTCTCAAGAGGGTGATATTCTTTCCTTTGGAGAAATGGAATCCTCTGCTGAAAGTGCCGATGCTTTAATGAGTGAAGAAGAAGTTCCGTTCTAAACGCGAAAGCCGGTGCGAAGTCACAATATGGCGGCGTAGGAGCGCAGGGACGAAAGTTCTGAGCACCACAGGAGCATAAACGCGAAAGCCGGTGTGTAGCATGAAAGAAATTCCTCGCCCTTTGTAAGGGAGAGGGTAGGTGAGGGTTATGATATAACCAAGAGCTCAGAAAATGTATTTATTAAATGATGTATTATAAGGCTAGAAAGGCAAATTAAAAAAATGGCAAAAATGGAAGACAAAAGAAAGCACAAAAATTGCAGTCTATGTGCAGACAAAGTTACTGAAATAGACTACAAAGATGCTGCAAAATTGAGAAGATACTTAACAGAAGCAGGAAAAATTATTCCAAGACGCATCACAGGTAACTGTGCAGCTCATCAAAGAATGATTGCAAAAGCTATTAAAAAAGCCAGAGAAGCTTCTATTATCAGTTATGTATTTGACTAATTGATGTAAATTAAAAAACGCCGAATCTTTTTACAAGATTCGGCGTTTTTGTTAAATTATTCCGAAATATATAAATTATTTTCTATAATTTGTTTAAACTCTTGCAATTCGAGATATTTATTATTATCTATGTCATAGTAATCAAATTCGTTAGACAAATCTTCAATTTTTTGCATTATTGAATCCGGTCCTTCTTTTTCCAGACTGTCAATGTCTTTTGCCAGCATTTTGATAAATGATATCATCCATTCATTTTTGGAAATATTGCAATCTCCGTTCAAATCAAATGAAAAATAATTCTCTATAACAATATTTTCGTTTGGTTTTCTGTATCCTTGCGGAATATCCTGATTATCTTTTCTTATAATAAAATTCATTTTCTTCTCCTAGATTGCATTTATAATATTTTTTATGTTTTCGTTTGTCGTATTTTTTAGTGCGTTATTCTTGTCCTCTTGGGTTAAGTTATTTAATTTTTTGAGTGTTTCTATTGCTTTTAGTACTATTGTTTGGTTTTGTGAATTTAATAATTCCCGCACAATGCTTGTATTATTGGTATAATCCAGAGCCGTATATACAAAAAGACTATTTTCATCTAATTCTTTTTCTATCAGCGGTTCCAGTTTATCAATAGAAGTTAATAATTTTTTGATATCAAGAATTTCTTGTTTTACGTCTTTTGGTTCATCATACATATATTCATCATTTTCGGTCAGAGTGTTAAATTTGTCCTTTGCATTAATCAGGATAGTGGCACTTTGTGGTGTCAATGTGGTATTTATAAGGTGTTCAAATATTTCATACATTTGAAAATCAAATACCTGAGACAGACTGCTGATTTCGCCAAATCCGTTAATAATCAAATTTAGAACATATAACCCGTCATCTTTATTTGTTTGAATTAATTCAAACAAATTGCATAAATACGGCACTTCTGCTGCCATGTTTTCAGCCATGGAAGAAGTTTTAATTGTGTTAATAATTTGAGGCAGAGCATTTTTATCGCCATATGAAACGAGGTATTTAACACCTTCTAATTGCTCAAATTCATCTTCTGATTGTAATTTTTCTATGGAATTGTTATATATTTCTCTGTCCCCAAATGCTGCAAGAGTTGAGATACAGTTTGTACTCAAATATGAATTTTGGCTGTATGCATTTTCTCTCAAGCTATCAAGGGCTAAAGGATCTTGAATTCGGGAAAAATACTGTGCGCAATACGTTTTTTCATCTTCTGTCCCGTTTTCGAGTATATCGAGCATTGTGTCAGTCAAATCTTCATCTGCGTATTTTGCGAGTGTTGATACAATCAAATCTTCATAAGATGGGGAATAATATTTTAAGAATTTGATTAAGTTTAAATAATTTGTTTTATTAATATTTTTTTCTATTCTTGATGCAACATTTTGTTTTACAAAATCAAAAAGGAAATCGTCCTTATTAACCAGTTCAGAAAACAGGTCAACATCCGGAATGTTCACAAGATTATACGCTATAGGCTCAAAATCCTTAGGATTTTTACCTGTTAACATTTTCAATTTATCGCTCATAAAAACCTCTGTATAAACCCTTTTTATCCGTTGAATAGGGTAAATGAGAGAACATTTTAATCTAAATAGAATACGGTAACAACTTTGTGCCCTTCTTCTGCGTATTTTACTGCGCTATAAAGAGTTTTACTCGTATGAGATAAGAAACATATTAACTGATTACATTCATCAATAATCTCTCTGTTGCAAACACGAGAAGCATCGGCAAGTGTCATCATTGCACGATCAGCGTGTTCAATAATATTCGGGACTCCAATAAGTTGATCCTGAACATCGCTTGGCTGCTGCCCGATTGTTTGAGGAAGAACGACACTCAATTTTTCAGGATTAGCTTTCATTGCTCCTCTTATTGCGGCAGCATTTGTCCCTGAAGAACCTCCGGATGTAATAATTGTATTTCCCTGCATAACAAGAGCTGTTGCAAGGGTTTCTATCATTTGTTGATGTGTTATAGGAAGATTACGGCTACCGATGATTGCAATTTTCTTTGCGGATTGTTTAATTGTTGCAAGTTCCATAGCAAGTTCATCAACCGTATTTGGAGATCCTGCTTTAACAGTGTCCATATCGTCATCAATTGGTACTACAATGGATTGCTGTTCTTTATTTTCGCTTGTATCATCTGAATTTAAAATACCTATACCACTATCTGTCATTTTTTCCTTTACCTTTTTGATTGCATTATTTACATTTTTAGAATATGCTATGATTATAGCATATTTTTTTGGATTTGGGAAGAGGTAATGGAAAATCTATTAGAAAATCTTAATAAGGAGCAGGCTCAGGCCGTTCAGACGACTCAAGGTCCATTGTTAATATTGGCAGGAGCAGGTTCAGGAAAGACGAAAGTCTTGACTACACGTATTGCATATATGATTCAAAATGGTGTAAAGCCTTGGAATATACTTGCTGTAACATTTACAAACAAAGCAGCCAAAGAAATGAAAGAGCGTATCGGCGCCCTTATTGGAGAAGATTCTGTAAAATCAATGTGGGTTGGAACATTCCATGGTATTTGCGGAAGAATTTTAAGAGAAAATATCGAAAAATATAATACGTCTTCCGGCAAAACGCTTGATAAGAATTTTACTATATACGATGATTCGGATACAAATCAAATATTGACCCGTATAATCAAGAAATTGAATTTAGATGAAAAAATGTATGCCCCAAAGCTTGTAAAATCTGTTATTTCAAACGCAAAAAACAAAATGCAGGATGCTCATGATTTTGCAACTCATTCAAGAGATTTCAAATCTCAACGGATTGCTGCAATATACGAAGAATATGAAAAAGCTCTGAATTTGAATAATGCAATAGATTTTGATGATATGTTGATGCTTACTGTCAAATTGTTTGAGCAAAATGAAGAAGTGAGAAAAAAATATTATGACAGATTTACTCATATAATGGTTGATGAGTATCAGGATACAAACCTTGCTCAGTACCAGCTTGTTCATATGTTATATACCAATCTTGAACAGGAAGTTCCTAAAGAGCGTTCTTTATGTGTTGTCGGTGATGTTGACCAGTCAATTTATTCTTGGCGTGGTGCGGATTTCAAGATTATTATGAACTTTCAGCATGATTACAAAGATGTTAAACTCATAAAGCTGGAGCAGAATTATCGTTCTACCGCCAATATTCTGAATGCTGCAAATGCAGTTATTGAGAATAATAATGAGCGTGTAGATAAAGTTTTGTATTCAAATAAAGGTGAGGGGGAAAAGCTTAGTTACTATATTGCGGCTGATGAAGCTGATGAAGCTAATTATATTATAAGGAATATTCGTAAAGAAGCCGGCGGGAACTATAGTAAATTCGCTATTTTATACAGAACAAACAACCAATCACGTGCATTGGAAGAAGCTTGTATGGCAACAGGTGTACCGTATAGAATTTATGGGAATACAAAATTCTATGACCGTGCAGAAGTAAAAAATGTCCTTGCATACTTGAAACTTATCAATAATACAGACGATTCTCAAAGTTTACGCAGAATTATTAATGTTCCGAAGCGTGCAATAGGTGATACTACTGTAAAACACCTTTCTGATTTCGCAAATGAACGTGATATCAGCCTTTATGAAGCTATTAAAGTTTGTGATGAATATTCCGAATTCAATGCAAAAACTTGTGCGAAATTAAAAGCTTTTGCTCAGTTGATATACAAATTCCAACAGGCGCAAAATTCGTATTCTTTAAAAGATTTTGTTGCGGCTGTAATAGAAAAAACCGGTTATCTTGCTGAACTTCAAGAAAAAGCATCTTCTGACCCTGAGTATCAGGATGATATAGACAATTTGCAAGAACTTATCAATGTTGCTCAAGAATTTGTTCCGGAAAATCCCGAAGAACAGTTGTCAGAATTTTTGCAGCAGGTTGCATTGGTTTCTGATTTGGATTCAATGGATGAAGAGTCAAATAATGTTACTCTTATGACTTTGCATGCGGCAAAAGGTCTGGAATTCCCGATAGTCTTTATTGCCGGCATGGATGAAGGCATTTTCCCGAGCCAAAGAAATCTTAACTCCGGCTCAAATGCTGAAATTGAAGAAGAACGGCGTTTGATGTATGTAGGAGTTACCCGTGCAAAAGAAAAACTATATCTTGTATCTTCAAAACGCAGAAGACAATACGGAGAGTACAAATATTACAATCCGTCAAGGTTTATTGACGAAATTCCGACTAATCTTGTTGAATCCTTTGAATCTGATGAAAGTTATGACAGAGATTATTCGACATTCCGCAGCGCAGTTTCTAAAGCTAAAGAATCCTATGCTCACGCTGATTCTGACGGGTATGTAAAACCATCAACAGGATTTGGTGCAAATTTTGTGGCACCGTCAAGACGCCATTTGGCTTCTAATACTACAACAACCGTCAAAAGAACCCCGCCTAAATCGTTTATAAAAAAATCTGCCATAAATAAACAACGAGAAGAAGAAAAAATTAAGGCATTTTTTGCTGATAACAAAATTAAACGTATGGCTCAAGAACGTCGTGAAAGACTTGCCAGAGAACAAGAAGAAGCGCAAGCACGGGAGCAGGAACGTAAGAATTCACAAATTATAACAGAAGTCTATGATGTCGGGCAGCGTGTGTTCCACAATCAAATGGGTGTCGGGCATATCACCGATGTTATGAAGCTTGGCGAAAGTGTTATGTACACCATAGATTTTGGCAAACTTGGTAAAAAAGCCATGGATGCCTCCTATGCCAAATTGAAGAAATTTTAAAGAATTTATTTTAATATAAAATTGCGTTATAATAATTATAGCTTATTATACGGGGGACAATATTATGAAGAAAGAGTTTATATTTTTAGGACCGCCGGCATGCGGAAAAGGTACACAAACTTCAATGCTCGCAAAGCATTTTAATTTACCTCATGTTGATACGGGGTCTTTATTAAGAGCTGAGATTGCAAGTGGTTCTGAAAATGGTAAAATTGCAAAGTCATTTATAGATAAGGGGCAGCTTGTTCCTGTTTGGCTTGTCGGTGAGATTATCAAAAACAGGTTAAGTATGGACGATTGCAAAAACGGATACATTCTTGACGGTTTTCCTCGCAGCGAAGAACAAGCTGATATGCTTACTAAAATCAATAAAGAACTTGATGATGGTATTGATGTTGATTTTCAGGCAATATATTTTGATATAGACGAAAGTGTTTTAATTTCACGAATAGTAAATCGCCGTTCTTGCAAGGATTGCGGTGAAATTTACAACTTGAAATACAAACCTACCAAGGTTGAAGGAGTTTGTGATTTATGCGGCGGAGCATTAATTCAAAGAAAAGATGACAACGAAGAAACTGCCCACGCACGTTTTGATACGTATTTTAAAGAAACCGCCCCTCTTATTGAGTATTATCAAAAACAAGGGGTACTAAAGGACTTAAAGGCTGACGGTTCAATAAAAGAGGTTTGGCAGCGTTTGTTAGAGATTGTTAAATAAGGGATATTGATGTTTGGATTTTTTAAAGAAAAAATAGAAAATTTAAAAGATGCTGTTTCTAATACTGCAAAAAGTCTTGTCGGGAATGTTTTGTCAAGTGTGGATGAAAACGAAGAAGAATATTCCGAATTTGCACTTGATGATATTGAAGATACGTTGATAAGTGCTGATTTGGGTGTTGGGTATGCATCTGAACTTGTTGACAAGCTTCGTTCACAAAAAAATGCGAAACCGTCCGAACTCAAAAAATATCTTAAAGAAGAATTTATTCAAACATTAAAAAATGCCGGAGATACTGAGTTAAATTATAAAGACGGTGAAGTAAATATCTATTTTATTACAGGTGTAAACGGTGCCGGAAAAACAACTTTGATTGCAAAAATGGCTTACAGATTTAAATCTGAGGGTAAAAAAGTTCTTATTGCCGCAGGTGATACTTTTAGAGCCGCAGCAGAAGAACAACTAAATATTTGGTCTGTACGTGCAGGGGCTGATATTGTTCGCAGAGATAAGGCTGACCCTGCATCTGTTGTCTATGAAGCTATTCAAAAAGCTAAAAATGAGCATTATGACGTGATTTTGGTCGATACCGCTGGACGTTTACAAAATAAATTCAACTTAATGGAAGAACTAAAAAAAATTAAAACCGTGATTGACAAACAAGCTCCTGAAGCACTGAGAGAAAGTATTTTGGTTATTGATGCGAATACAGGACAAAACGGACTTCAGCAGGCAAAAATTTTCGGGGATTGTGTAAAGCTCACCTCTGTTGCACTTACAAAACTTGACGGCAGTGCAAAAGGTGCGATTATTCTTGCTATTGCAAAAGAAATGAATCTTCCGGTGAAGCTTGTAGGTGTAGGCGAAAAAATGGAAGATCTGAAAGCTTTTAATCCGAATGATTTTATAGATGCATTATTTAATTAACATCCCGCTCATTTAGGGTGTGGTTTTTGAGGTGTCAACTTGAAATTATTAAATTCCACGATTACAAAACTTGGTAATAAGATCGAATTAATTGGTGAAACTTCCGCGCAAGATACTGTGCTTGTGATTGGTGTTTTTCATGGTGATGAACCGCAAGGAAAGTATTTGATTGAGGAGTATATAAGAGTTCATAACCCCCTCTCCCCAACCCTCCCCCTCGGAGTGGGGAGGGAGTATAAGCCATGCGGGTACTCTCTTCATGCCAAATTAAAGTCAAAGGAATTACGTCAAAATATGACTGATGCTGAGCAGCTATTATGGTATTTTTTGCGAGCTAACAGGTTAAATGGCTATAAATTTAAACGGCAGCAGCCTATAGGAAAATATATTGTAGATTTTGTTAATTTTGAGAATAAATTAATTGTTGAAGTTGATGGCGGTCAGCATAATGAAAAGGAAAATATTATAAAAGATATTGAAAGAACTAAGTTTTTAGAGTCATCCGGATTTAAGGTTCTACGTTTTTGGAATAATGCTGTTTTGAATAATATAGAAAGTTGTTTAGAGCAAATTTTAAGTTCCCTCCCCCCATCGAGGGGGAGGGACAGGGAGAGGGGGTCAGAAAGCAATCTTTTATTTATTCCCTGCTTAAATCCTGACGGGCTTCAAAATAACACAAGGACAAATGCCAATGGTGTTGACCTAAATCGCAACTTTCCCACTTTAAACTGGGGGGAAGACACAAGTGGCGCCGGAGATAACCCTTCTGATTACTATTGCGGGAGTGCAGGTGCAAGTGAAATTGAAACACAGTTTCTTATTGATACTATAAAA
>JAFUUT010000055.1 GCA_017477685.1 bacterium
CCTCCAAACTTCATACTATCAGCGGCCGCATCTCCTGCAATACCTGTGCCGTTCATATTTAAAACAAGATTTTTCATTTGAAAATCCAAATCGCGTACTGATATATCCCCAACATTAACTTTACCGGAAACTATCGGACTATTGATTGTACCGCCGATATTAACAAGACCGTTGGCAGTAATATTTGATGCACCCATACCCCATATTGGGAATGACACATTTTGAGGAACTGAAATATTTATATTTAATTTCTGTTTTGAAGTTAAATCACTGACCCCGCCGTCAAAGGATGCTATTTTCAAGTCATTTGCGTAGATACCCGAATTGGAAAATTTCAGACTGTCCCCGCTTATCTTCATATCCGTAACAATTTTTGCGGTTTTTCCCTTAAGAAGATTTATATCTGCAAATTGGATATAATTTTGAGGAGAAGCTTTTATATTTAGATTAATATCTTGTGTTTTTTGGTTTCCTTTTGCGACAAAAGACAAAGGCAATGTTCCTTTATACGGGAACATTGAACGAATTTCTTTTGGAACAAATGCCATTACATCTGAAGATGCCAGATTGCCGTTAGCTTTTATATCCATAAGCATATTCTCTGAAGTATAATCCTTTACGCTTCCTGTTATATCAACCCTTGAATTATTCAACAGAACATAAGAATTTTTTATATTAATATCTTTAGAATCTACCAAAACTTTTGCACTAGGGACAGAAACAGATGCTCCGTCGAGCCTTAGAGTAAGGGAATTTAAATCGACATCCCCATTTATTTTTTCATTATCTATAAGAAGTTTTACAAATGCCTTTTTCATAAGAACACTTGCCTTCATCGGTTTGTTGTACACATTAACATTATCGACATTCAAAGATACATCCGGCTTTAAGGAATTTAACTTTCCTTTCACCAATGCGACCATAGAAATATAACCGGAATTTATATTATTCTCTTTCAGCAATGAAACTTGACCTGCAGCACCTAATAGTCCTTTTATTGACAAATTATCCGCTGTCAATTTCAAATCTGAAGTTGTATCGGACATTATAGTTCCTGTAAGTTTTAGAGGATTACCCAATATACTAAAACCTGCATTTTTAATATTAATATCATTATTTTCAAGACTTACGTCTGCGGAGATATTATCAACCGACAAATTGTATGCTCCGTACCTTAAAGATGAACTTGGAACTTTTAAATAACCGGAAGATAGAACACTTTTCAAATCTGAATTAACCTTGAAATCCGCATCAATTCCGCCTGTAGCGGAAATAGTTTTCAAATCATTTATCCCGAAAGACTGAGCTATACTGTCGAGTAATCTTATTACATTATTAAACTTAGCATTAGACTTTAAATTTAAATCTAAAAGAAACTTGTCGCCATTTTTAATAAAACCTGTAATGGCTGTTTTTTCATTCAGGTCGGAAGATGTGTATATAACAGAATCAATATCAGATTTAGAACCTTTAAATAGGAGTTTCGCATAACTGTCAGGCAAAGGTTTACCATTGACGGCAACACTCATGGAATTTATCTCAAAACGCCCGTTTTGAACAGGCTTTTTATAAGTTCCGGCAATTTTTATGTCTGCAACAACATCTCCTCTCAACTGATTCTTTTTAACAAGTTTTAAGATATCAATAATATTAAA
>JAFUUT010000056.1 GCA_017477685.1 bacterium
CAAACTTGTAGAATATCTTCAAAAAATATGCTATAATTTACAAAATTCTGCACGAACACCGCTCGGTATTAGTTGGAGCCGAGCAAAACAGGTCAAAATTAATTTGTAACAAAAATTTAACAAAAAGAATAAAAAGCTAAAGTTTTATTCTAAGGATACCGATAGAGTTCATGAGTAAAAGGTTGACATGAATGAAAGGTTAATATGGAAAGAAATAACGTAAGATGTAAACCTGAATAGGAACGGGAAGTATATTCTTAACAATTCGTTACATACGCAAAATATACGTTATGACTGAATTGTAGATAAAGAATATATATTTATTATATATTTTCAAGCAATTTTTTTAACTCAAAAGTTTTTATAAGTTTATAGTGAAATTTTGTATTGAATAAATAAAAGAAAGGATGACAAAATGAGTATTGAAAATGTGAGTGGTGCAAATACGCCAAAAGTAAAATTCGCTGATTTGCCAAAGGATTTACAAACAAAACTGTCCGGGGTGGAATCAGCAGAAGAACGTCAAAGTATAATGACAGACTTCTTAACCCAAAATCGTAAGACATTGGATGATGATGCGTTTGCATCAATTATCAACTTCCAAAAGGCAGAGGCTGACGAGGAAGCTCAACAAAGATCTGCGGCAGCACAGAAAAAAGCAGTTGATGAAATCAATGCGCAAAAAGAAGCAGCTAAAATGGAACAAAGAAAAGCTGATTTAGAAAGCGGTGATCCTGCAAAGGTAGCAGAGGCTACTGTTGCTCAAGCACAAGATAACCTTGCTAAAGCTACAAAACTAGCGGAGGAAAATCCAAACGATCCTAAAATGCAAGAACAAAAAGCTAAAGCAGAAGCTGAATTAGAAAATGCTAAGCAAGCGTTCAAAGATGTTGTAAATAATGATGGCGGTAAACTTGGGATTTCAAGAATCAGAGGAGAACAAGTTACTCAAGATCAAGCAGGAAATGTAAAAACCCAAAAAATTGATGATGCTGCTGTTAACTACAACCTTGGAGTACCACAAGAAGCTGGTCAAAAATGGAAAAAAGATGACGCCAGAGCAGAATTCAACAGATATACAAACAATACCGGTCATGATTTTGAAATCAAGGACAAAGACGGTAATGTTGTAGACGTTATCAAAGCCGGTGAAGAAGTTTCAGGCGACAGATTGAAAGCTTTGAAAAAACAAGTAGATGCTGATTATAAAGCAGCTGAAAAGGCACACAAGCAAGCTCTCAAAGATCGTCCATACGGGTCTGAAACAGAAGGTCTTGGCGAAAAAGCTCAACAGTTAAAAGAAGATCGAGATATGATCAGAGCTGCTGAATCCGGAAAAGGTATCGGCAGAATTACAAAAACGCATAACAAAAACGTAAAAGCTAATCAAAACTTGATTGATACTCAAGTGTTCTATACAAAAGAAGAAGAAAAGGCTGCAAAAGATGCTGCAAAAGCTGCAGGTCAAGAGATTAAAACAAAAGTAGCTGAACCTAGAGATTTGCACGTAATTGAGCATTTAGCAAAAACAGCATATGACAAAATTAAGGCAGCTCCAGAAGGTGAACGTCCAACTACAGAAGCACTTTGGGGTGAACTTGCCAGCCTGTACGAATTTGATGACAAAGGCAACATAATAAGCGGTAATCCTGACCCTGAAAAAGTTAAAAATGCATTGATTGATATTACAGGTGGCGGTGCTCAGTTGTCAATTTCTGAAATGAAAATTGTTGCTCACGAAACAGGATGTTCAGACGGTGATGTAAGACACGCATTCAGAGCTTTTGGTTTCGAAGCTGAAAGACCAATCGGCAAGAAGATTGTCAACGGTTTGAAATCAGCAGCCCCTGCAGCAGCATTGACACTAGCTTCTGTTCTCATCAAGAACAGAAAGACCGCAAAAGCAGATGCTCATGCTCATGATGAAAAAACTGTAAACTTCCACGCTGAAGATACTCAAACAGTATCAGGTGTAGCTACTAATACAACAACTACAAATACAGTTACTCCTGGATACACAATTGAAACAATTGACCCTGAAACAGGAAGAACCATAACACAAGAAATTGCGGGCAGTGTAGAAACAACTACATCCACAACAAGTACGCCATATAGCGCAACTGCACACGCACAAGTAAGTGGCTCAGTAACTGCAGTAGCCGATGCATCTGTTCAAGCAATTGCAACAGCGGTAGCTAAAGGCACACCACTATTGGGCGGAGCTTTGGCAGCGTATGAATTTATTAAAGGCTTAGTCAAGACCCCGTATGAAAAGAGCGTTGTTGATATGGCTGATACTTACAAATTAACTCACTATACCGATATGTATAAGGGGGCTGATAATAAGAAAATGGCATCACAAATTCAACAAATGGTCGGCGGCTTAACAGGCGACAGAGATATGGATGCTAAAATCATTACAGCTGTATTAAAACAAGAAAGCGGTTCTCAGAATACTGTTCTTGATAAACGCGAACTTGAAGCAGCTTATCAAGACTTGAAAGAAATTCAAAGAAATTTCAGAAATGCAAAAGCTGCAGATTTATCTGATGTAAAAGAACCTGAAAAACCGGTAGAACCTCCTGTAGTGGAACCTGAGGTTAAGGAGAAACCTGAAATCCATAAACATGATAAAGTCAAAGCTAATTTCAAATTTGATGTTCTTGGAGCAGGACCTGAAGCATATGCAGAAGCTTGCTACGGAGTAAGACCGGGATCACCTGAGTTCAAGGCAGTAATGAATGCTTTGTATGAACAGAACCCTGGATTGAAAGGTCAAAATTACAAGTTAAATACTCCTGTCTTTATGCCTGATGTAACATTAGATGATGGCAGAGAATTTAAACCAGACTTAAATAAACGTCCTGCTAAAGGACAAGTTAAAAAAGTCAAAGTCGGGTATAAAGGAAACCAAGGCAATAACGAATATTGGGGACCTGGTAAAACTCATACAGAACCACACGCTGAGATGACTAAAGAACAGGCAGAAGAAGCTGCAAGAAAGAAACAGAAAGAATAATAACTACAAAAACGACCTTGGATTTTACTCCAAGGTCGTTTTTTTTGCAATGTAGCGTAACAAGACAAATATACTCTCCTACAGTATGGGGAATATTGTACCTTCTCCTAAAGTATAGGAGAAGATAAGGATGAGGTATGATTGTATAAGATAAAACCTCACCCCACCCCTCTCCCAGAATTAGGAGAGAGCGTAAAATTTGCACCCAATCATCTCTGCCACACAATGGAGGGTATATTTACCCCCTTGTGTATTTTCTTCCTACAAGTTCATCAGGCATAAACTGTTGTTCAACATCAGGAGCATTGTGAGTATATACATACCCGACACCAAAACCGTATTTTTTAGCATCTTTATAATGAGAATCTCTCAAATGCATTGGCGGCGGAAAATCTTTTCCGTTCGAAATATCAGAAAGCGCTTCATCAATTGCACAAGCCGCCTCATTAGATTTTTTTGCCCTTGCAACATAAATTACAGCTTGAGCAAGAGGTATTCTGCCCTCCGGAAGCCCGATAAGTTCAACTGCCTTGTAAGCATTGACCGCAATCTGAACAGCCATAGGATCTGCCATCCCAACATCCTCAGCCGCACAAACAATCAAACGCCTTGCAATAAATCTCGGATCCTCTCCGGCTTTCAACATTTTTGCAAGGTAATATATAGCAGCATCCGCATCACTTCCCCTCAAACTTTTTTGAAAAGCAGAGGCACAATCATAATGTTCCTGCTCAGAATATCTGGTGTTATGCTGCTGACAGATTTCTTCGATTATTTTTACCGTTAAAATCCTTTTACCGTCTTTTAAATCACTTGCAAAATATGCATTCTCAACTATATTCAACGCATATCTCGCATCACCACGCGCAAGATTTATAATAAAATCCAATACTCCGGTTTCGCAATCCATTTGAGAATAATGAGTTGCCAAATACTGAAATCCACGTTTTATAATAGATGCCATACTCTCATCATCAATAGAATTCAACCTCACAACCTGAACTCTTGACAACAAAGCCGGAACAACTTGAAATGACGGATTTTCTGTTGTCGAGCCTATCAAAAACAAAGTTCCGTTCTCTAAATGAGGAAGAAGGGCATCTTGCTGAGTTTTAGAATATCTGTGAATTTCATCTATAAATAAAATTGTTTTTTGCCCCGCTCTCAAAGACTCTTTCGCCTTTTCAACAGCATCTTTGATATCTTTGACACCTGATGTTACAGCAGAAATTTCTATAAAATTTGCATTGGTTTTTGTCGCAATAAGTCTTGCGAGAGTAGTTTTGCCGCATCCTGGAGTACCCCAAAATATCATCGAAAATAATCTGTTTGTCTTTAGCAAATTTAAAATAGGACTTTTTTCCGAAATAACATTACTTTGACCTAAAAAATCCTCAATCGTTTTTGGACGAAGAACCTCCGCCAAAGGAATTTGTTTATTTTGATTTTCAAGTTCCGTAAATAAGTTATTCATAGTATAATGTTAACATAACAAAGGGTATATGTCATCCTAAACTTGATTCAGGAGCCACCTTATAACATTTTTTTGCAAGTTGTCGAAAATTTTTGCGAGGATTTATGAATAAAATATTACTGACAATTATTATTACAACTTTTATCGCAGTCACAGGAATATTTTTTGCGTTCAAACCAAAACTTCAAAACAATGAAGTCGTTTTTTGGACCCTTCAGATGAGCGACTTTGCTCCGTATATGAATGAAGTAATATCAAACTTTGAACAGGAAAATCCGCAAATTAAAATCAAATGGGTTGATGTTCCGTTCTCTGAAGGAGAAAAAAGAACTCTTGCATCTGTTCTTAGCGACAACCCGCCGGATTTGGTAAACTTGAATCCCGATTTTTCCTCTACTCTTGCAAATAAAGGCGCACTCTGGGAAATAGATGAGCAACATGTTAAACAATTTAACCCTGAGATAATAAATTCAACCAGAACTAACGGGAAAATATACTCTCTCCCTTGGTATGCAACAAGTGCAATAACAATTTATAACAAAAAGCTGTTATCATCCGTTCCGAAAACCTACGAACAAATGGCAGATCTAGCACCATCATTACGAAATAAAAACACATACATTACCCTGCCAAATATCACTGAAAACGATACTATGCTAAAAATTCTAAATAAATATGGCTGCAGCTGTGAAAATCTGAACTCCAAAGAATGTATTGAAATTTTTGATATGTTTAAAAAACTGTATGACAACGATTTAATCCCTAAAGAAACTGTAACAATGACCCTGCAGGAAGCACTGGAGAAATATATGTCAGGAAATATCGCCCTAATTTCAGCCGGAGCAAATTTCTTGAGTATGATTAAAGAAAACGCTCCTCAAATATACAATCAAACGGATGTCGCCCCTCAACTTACAGGAAGCATAGGGCAAAACGATTTTTCATTAATGAATTTTGTAATTCCTTTAAGAGCAAAACATAAAGAAGATGCCCTAAAATTTGCACTATTTCTCACAAATGAAGAAAACCAATTGAAACTTGCAAAACAAACAAATATACTTGCGGTAAACAAAAAAGCATTAAATAATGAATTTTATACCAAATATGATAAAAATGATTTGATGTCAAAAGCGAGAGTTATCAGTGCAAAGCAGCTAAACAAACTGCACCCGACATTCAAAACTCAAAAAAATCAAAAAGAGATAAATAATTTGGTAAATAACGCAATACAAAGCATTTTACTAAATAAAGATTCTACAGAAAATATATTAAATAATATAAAAAAAGAATTGAAAATAATTGGAGAATAAAATGAAAGCACTTATATTTAACAAAAATAACAAATTAAAACTTGTAAATGACTACGAAAAGCCGATACCAAAAGAAGGGGAAGCACTGGTTCGTGTAACTTTGGCAGGTATTTGCAATACTGATTATGAAATAACCAAAGGTTATATGGGTTATGACGGTATTCTAGGGCACGAAGCCGTGGGAGTAGTGGAAGAAGTTAACGGAGCAGATAAATCATTGGCAGGTAAAAGAGTCGTCCCTGAAATCAGTTACGGCTGCAAAGACCCGAATTGTGAATGGTGCGCAAAGAAAAATTACCGTCATTGTCCAAACAGACACACTCTTGGAATATGGAGAAAAGACGGAGTATTTGCGCAATACTTTACAATGCCGACAGAAGTATTATTTGAAGTTCCTGATAATGTATCTGATAAACAAGCCGTTTTCACAGAACCCCTCGCCGCCGCTTTAGAGATAAACGAGCAATTACATATTAAACCTATGGACAAAGTAATCGTCTTAGGCGACGGCAAATTAGGACTCATTACGGCACTTGCACTCAATGCTCAAAATCTTGATGTAACCCTTGTCGGTAAACATCAAAATAAACTTGATATTGCAAAAGTTCAAGGGGTAAAAACTTCTTTGCTGCAAGATTTCAAAATCGAAAAAAAATATGATGTAGTTGTAGAAGCAACAGGCTCCGTTTCCGGATTTGAAACTTCATTAGCCTTAACAAAACCAAGAGGGGTTCTTGTTTTGAAAAGTACTGTTGCAGCGACTAAAGAATTCAATCTTGCCCCGATTGTTATTGACGAGATTACAGTTTTAGGTTCAAGATGCGGACAATTTCCACCCGCACTAAGAATGTTAAGTTCGGGCAAAATAGATTTAACACCGCTAATATCCGCAACATACCCTATGGATAAAGCACTGGAAGCTTTTGAAAAGAATAAAGAAAAAGACACACTTAAAGTCCTATTAGAAATCAATTAGCCTTGATTGATATTTCAAATTGAGTTTCAGCCTTGCCCGATTTTACCAGTCGGAGATCAGCACCCATAGAAGACAGGTATTTTTGGCAAATTCCTAAACCCAAGCCCGAGCCTGAGGATTTGCTTGTATACCCTATTTCAAATATTTTCTCTTGCTTATCTTTTGGAATAGGTTTGCCATCATTTGAGATTTTGAGATATGCAATACCATCTTTTATTTCTCCGAGAACAGTAATTTTTCCTTTTATATCAATTGATTCTATGCCATTTTTTATAATGTTAATAATACAAGACAAAAATCGGTTCTCATCAATCATAATATTAGTTGTATTTTTAACAAAAACTTCAAAAGCAATATCTTTATCCTCAGTGTAGGCTTTTGAAAGCTCGACACCTTTTAAGACTGTTTTTTCAAAATCGTACAATTTATTTTCGGAGTTGTTAATTGATTTCAAATCCATAATGTTGGCACAAATAATTTGGAGTGATTTTTGAATACATTCAATTGCATTATCAATAGAAGAATTCTGCACTCCGTCTTTTTCGAGATTGCGTTTAATTATTTGAGAATACATATCACATATTGATAAATTGTTTCTGATTTCGTGTGATATAAATCTTATTTGGCTATTTAACTGTTCGATATTTTTTTCTTCTGTTAACATATTGTTTCCTTATAATAAAAGGGCTCAACCAGTAATCGGCAGAACCCTTATTGCACTTAATTTTATACTGACTACGCAGCAGTCATAGCCGCTGATTTGTTACTTGGTTTAAAGCCGTGGCTCAATGCATACAAAACGGCATTTGTTCTGTCATTAACTTGTAATTTTTGGAATATATTGTTTACGTGAGTCTTAACAGTAGTTTCAGATATAATCAGAGTTCCCGCAATACTCTTGTAGTTAACACCCTGGGTTAATAATTCCAATACTTCACTTTCTCTTATAGTAAGAGTATTTAACAGATTTTCGCCTTCTGCTTTGCTTGCTTCTTCTCTTGCTGAAGATTGGAAATATTCAAAAAATCTTGTTGATAATGCCGCAGGCAAATAAATTTTACCTTCTGATACATCTTCAATAGCGTCAATCAGTTTGACAGATGCCATAGTCTTTAATACATATCCTCTTGCACCAAGTTTCATAGCTCTGTATACCAAATCAGCATCATCATAACCGCTTAATACAACAACTTTGGTCTGCAATTCCATTTTGTTAATTGCTTGAATAGCTTGAAGCCCGTCCTTTTCAGGCATATTTATATCCATAAGAACAACATCAGGATGATATTTTTTTATTAAATTGATACCCAAATTTGCACTTCTGGTTGCACCTACAACGCTGTAATTCGTTTCAAGAGTAATAAGTTCTTTAATTCCTCTCAAATGATTAGCGTTATCATCAATCAATAATACTCTCAATTTTTTGTTAAAATCTCTCATCCTATTTATTCCCCCGTGGTTTATCTGTCATCTACACTTAACATACTAAACTTTTTAGAGGGTTTTTAAATCCATGCACTGATTGATAAATAATTCATGCGGGATTGAAGTACTTATCTAAACCTAAAGATTGAGAAATCATGTCAACCATGCTCTACACCATGCTTTCGCCGCATGGTTGATTAATAATTTACAAAAATTTAAACTCAATTAGTTATAGTATATTTTATTCAAATAAACAGATGAGAGTATAAAAATTTACTCATAACGTAATGCATCTATAGGATTTAATAAAGAAGCCTTATATGCAGGGTAATAACCGAATCCAATCCCTATTGCAGCAGAAAAGCCTAAGGATAAAATAATAGAAGAAATTGTAATAGCAACATTCATACCCATAAGTGCATGGAGGATATAAGTTCCAACTATACCAGTAATAACACCAACCCCACCCCCTGACATAGATAAAATAAACGATTCTAATAGAAATTGAAATCTTATATCAGAGGATTTTGCCCCTATCGACATTCTTATACCTATTTCTTTTGTTCTTTCTGTAACGGAGACAAGCATAATATTCATAATACCAATTCCACCGACTAATAAGGAAACACCCGCAATAATTAATAAAAACAACGACATAGTTCTCGACGTGGATTTAATTGTTTCCATTATCTCATCAAAATTATTTATCTCAAAATCATTGTCCTGTTTTACACCTATACGATGACGTTTTTTAAGTATTTCTGTTATATCTTCCTGAGCAATTGATAGTACTTCGTCATTTTGCGCCTTTACTGTAATCATACTCACTGTCCCAGGGAAACTTGTACCAAAAACCTTTCTTTGCGCAGTCGTTATCGGGATAAAAACTAAATCATCCTGATCCTGTCCCATTCCATTTGATCCTTTACTTTTCAAAAGCCCGATAATTTTAAACGGAATATTTCCTATACGTATAGTCTTATTTATAGGATCAACATCACCAAATAATTCTGTTGCGACAGTTTGTCCTATAATAGCAACCTTTGTACTGTTTTTAATATCCTCAGGAATAAAACCTCTGCCTGACTCTATCTCGTAATTACGAATAAACAAATATTCATTAGTTGTTCCAC
>JAFUUT010000057.1 GCA_017477685.1 bacterium
GGGCTTGAGAATATATGTAGAGTTAGCGGGGAAATATGAGTACTCAAATTAAAGAAGATAAATCTCCAAGTGTTTTAAAAGCAGCATGGCTAATAATGGTTGTAACCATTGTTAGTAAGCTTATCGGTTTTGTCAGAGATATTATTATTGCAAACTATTATGGTGCTTCTTTGGTTTCGGATGCATATTATTACGCTTATCAAATTCCGTCATTATCGTTGATATTGTTAGGCGGGGTTGGAGGACCTTTTCACAGCGCAACTGTTGCTATATTTTCAAAACTGATACCCTCTTTGAAGGATAAACCGTCTGAAGAAGTAAACAAGTTGTATTCTGCGTTTATGACGGCGACTATAATGTTTTTCTTATTTTTGTCGGCGTTGATGTATGTTTTCCCAAGGCAGATTATGGGACTTATTATATCAAGCGGATCCGCCGAAATGATAAATCTTGCGGCAATGCATTTGAAAATTATGACACCGCTGCTTGTTATTGGCGGGATTGTAGGAATATACTACGGAATTCTTATTATATATAAGCAGTTTATGCTGCCTAATTTGTCGCCTATAATTATGAGCCTTGCAATAATCGGGGTTGTAGTTGCGGTGCCAAGTGATCAAAAAGGTTATGCTCTTGCTTGGGCAACAACTATTGGTGCAGTATTACAGTTGATAATCCAATATCCGAATATAAGAAAACTCGGATTTAAATTGAAGCCAAACTTTGCATTTACAAATAATCCGCACTTTAGAGAGATTGGTGAATTATTATTCCCTGCGATATTGAGTTCAACTGTGGGGCAAATTCATATATATGTTGACATGTTTTTTACATCTTCAATATCTGAGGGCGCTTGGACTGCAATCGGATATGCCAATAGAATATTTCAATTCCCTGTAGGGATACTTGTTACGGCATTTTTAGTTCCGCTTTTTCCTATTTTTGCACGCCTTGTAGGTGATAAAGATTATGATGGGATAAGAAATTATTTTAACAAAGGCGTAGGTGTTTTGTTATTTGGCGCAATACCGATAATTATAGGTATTTTGGTTGTCGGAATGGATGCTGTACGGTTAGTTTTTGAACACGGTGAATTTGATGAGAATGCGACATTTATGGTTACAGAGGCATTATGGTTCTTATCTGTGTCAATTATTCCATATGTATTCAGAGATTCTATAACAAGGGTGTATTATTCTTTTAATGATTCGGCAACACCGTTTACTGTCGCGTTTTCTTCCATAGTATTGAAAATATTTTTAAACTGGTTGTTTATTTCAAAACTCGGATACGGTATAGGCGGTATTACACTTTCAACATCACTTGTAACACTTTTTAATGCTTGTGTTCTGGGTTACTTTATAACAAGAAAAATGAATATGGATTATAAATCTTTGTTCATTAATACTTGCAAAATGCTTATAGCAGGTGTAGTTGCACTTGGAATATGTTATATAGCTTCTGTTCAATTTGATAATTATGTGCATTTGGCAAAAGTTCCGTTTGAACTTTTTAAAATATTACTTATTGCAATTATTTGTTTAGCGGTGTATATTCCATTAAACTTGTTTTTCAAAATGGAGTATGCAAAGGAGTTATTTGTACGTTTGAGTGCAAAAATTCAAAGGAAATAAGGTATGAAAAAATTTATTTCATTGGTCTTGATATGTTTTTTAAGTGCCGGGTGTATGAATGCACAGGCTATCATTTTGACTCCGGAAAATGTTACGAAAACAAAAAGTTATGCAAATATGCCTTATGGTAACTATCTGAGATATTATATTTTGGATGAAGAAAAAATATTTATAACATTTAAGCAGTTGTCCGAAGAAGATGATAAGAACTTTGAAAAAACTCTAACAAAAGAGCAAAAGCAGGATTATAAATATACAAAAAAGGTTCAAAAACTTATCGATAAGGGGCAATGGAATGAAGTATTCTACAAACATTCTGACTTTTTTCCGGCATATATACAGTATTACAATCTGTGCGTAACAAGGCACAACTGGCATGAGGCTTTGAGAATTCTTGATAAGATAAAAAAAGTGGATGCATATAATCAGATATTTAGTGCGGATGTTTTGGATTTTGCTCAAGGGGAGTTGTATTTGCAAGCTAAGCAATATCAAAATGCACTTGATTATTTTAAAACTTTTGAAGGTACGGGAAAAGATTCTGTTTATGCTTATATTGCAATGTGTTATTTCCATTTGGGCAATTATAATTCTGCAATTTCATATATGAAAAGAATTAAAAATATGACCTATGATAATAAAGAATTAATGTATTCAATTTATATAGAAAATCAGAATTATAAAGAGGCGTACAAATGGGCTCAGGAACTTGTGAATTCTCGTTACAGCTATGCAAATCTTATGAAAGCACAAGCAACAGCTCCAAATGATACCAAAAAATTGGAATATCTTTATCAAGCACGAAATTCTACGCTTAATGAAAATGAGATAACCTCCGTTAATAAAATGATTGTTGATATAGAGCAGAAGAAATTGGAAGATAAAATTTCATCGCTAAAACAGTTTGTAAAAGTTCCTTGCTGGACTGATTTTCAAAATGATTTGCCGCAGAACTTGTCTATAACAGAACTGAGTTTGAAACAAGATGAATTTTACAAAACTGCAAATGATTATCTATCACGATATAGCGGTCAAGATCTTACAAATGCTTTTAATTCTTTAAATCAAGACTACGTTAATTATGTTCAAAATAAAAAGAACGAATATTATCAAGAACAGCAGCTACTTCA
>JAFUUT010000058.1 GCA_017477685.1 bacterium
GACACGGATATGATATATATTACAATGGCGAAAAAATCGGAACTGTTACAAGCGGCTGCATATCACCGTCAACAGGAAAGAATATTGCAATGGGTTATGTAAAGAACTTACCGGAAATTTGCACAGATACAACTGTACAGATTATGATAAGAGAAAAATTACATGATGCAAAAATTGTAAAAAGACCGTTCATTCAAAAAAGAAACAAGGTATAATAATTAAAATTTATAACAGAAATAAAGGAGTATGACAATGAGCTTTAAAGATGAAATGTTATGTTCAAATTCACACGAATATGTAGTGAAAGACGGTAACACATACACAATCGGTTTAACTGATTATGCAATAGAACAGCTTGGAGATATTGTGTTTTTGGAATTACCGTCCGTTGGGGATAGTTTTGGAAAAGGGGAAACTTTTGCAAATATTGAATCTGTAAAAGCTGCCTCCGAAATTTATATGCCAATTACAGGAGAAATTGTAGAAGTAAATGAAGAATTGGTTGATTCTCCGGAAATGCTGAATGAAGATTGCTACGAAGGCGGTTGGCTGGTAAAAGTTTCTTCAAATTCATATCCGGAAGACAGTGAAGATTTAATGACATACGACGATTACAAAGCAGAATTGGAATAATTATGAAAAATTTTTTAGTACATGACAAAGAAACAACGAAACAAATGTGCGAATTTATAGGAATAAATACAACAGAAGATTTATTCAAACAAATTCCGCAAAATGCGCGTATGAGAGATTTAAAACTCGAAGACGGGCTGAGCGAAATGGAAACCCAAAGGAAAGTAAAACAGCTGGCAAAAAATAACAAGTCTGATTATATCTGCTTTATGGGAGGCGGAATTTATAACAAATTCATTCCTGCGTGTATTGCTCAAGTAGCAAACAGATTTGAATTTAATACAGCCTATACACCCTATCAGCCGGAAATTTCGCAAGGCACACTTCAAGTCATGTACGAATTTCAAACAATGATTTGCCGTCTGACAGGAATGGATATTTCAAACGCGACGGTATACGATGGGGGAAGTGCATGTGCAGAAAGTATTTTAATGGCATGCAGAATTCAGAAAAAATATAAAGTGTGTGTACTAAATTCACTAAATCCGGAGTATAAAAAAGTAATAAAAACATACACACATCCGCAAGGTATAGAAGTTGATTGGGTTGACGAAATACCTCAAGACACTTCGCAATATGCTTGTGTGCTTGTTCAAACCCCAAATTATTATGGCGAAATCTTGACTCCGGAAAAGCATGATGATTGTTTGCTTGTCGTATGTACTGATGTTTCTACACTTTCAATATTGAAACCTCCGTCTGAATACGGTGCGGATATTGTTGTTGGCGACATTCAGACATTAGGGATACCAATGAATTTTGGAGGTCCAAGTGCAGGATTTATAGCATGCAGAGAAAAATTTATGCGTCAACTGCCCGGACGTCTTGCAGGCAGAACAGTTGATGCTGAAGGCAACCAAGCTTTTTGTTTGACTATTCAAACAAGAGAACAGCATATTAAAAGAGAAAAAGCTACAAGCAACATATGTTCTAATCAGGCTCTGATTGGTTTATGCGCTACATTATATTTGTCTGTCATGGGAGAAGAAGGATTTTATCAAGCAGGTTATCTGTCCACCTTAATGGCTCATAAACTGGCAAAACAATTATCCGAAAAAGGAATAAAGGTTAAAAATAACAATTTCTTTAATGAATTTGTTATAGAAGTTGAAAATTCTGATAAATTTTTAGAAAAATTAAGAGCAAATAATATTCTTGGCGGAATAAAGCTTAATGAAAGAGAAATACTTGTTGCCGCAACAGAAATGATTACCGAGGAAGATATTATAAGTTATATTGAAGCAATATAACTCATAATCAATATTATCGGAAGTTAATACTATGATAATATTTTCCTATGCCCGCTTTCTTTGGGCGGTCAAAGAAAGCGGGCAGAAAGAAACCCGCGGTCTGGTGCTACGTTCGTTAATAAATTGTAATTACTCTGCCTTCAGCTCGCAAACTCGCTAAAGCTCAGACAATGCTCGCTTTGTCATTGCAGAGTAAAACATTTATTACTCACTCCGCAGAAGACCGAAATTATACAATGAAATATTGCGACCCCCGCGAAGCGAACAATAAATGTTACACGAGAGAGTTTCAAAGCGGAATTTGTTTGAGGACTTTAGTCCGAGTTATTCCGCTTGGGCTCGAGTGTTACAATTTATTAGTGAGCGCAGCGACGGGAGAGAGCTTCTTTTCGTCTATTTTCTTGTCGGCACAAGAAAATAGACTGCAGGGTTCGGGGCGGCATTAGCCCCGAATTAACTTCCGATAATATTGGTTATGTTTTGTGAAAACAAAGAATTACAAACTTGAAAAGGGATGTTTTTGAGATATAATATTTGCAGGCTTATTGTGTTATTTAGAAAGGTTATTTTATGAATAAAAGTCAATCTATGGGTATGTATGTAATCTTGGGGTTACTTGTTGTTTCTCTTATTTCTACATTTTTAATGCAGGAACAAACCGTAAAGATTTCAGAAATATCATATTCTAATTTCCTACAAAAATTGGAAAATAAAGAATTCTCAAAAATAGAAAAATATGACGAGATGATAATTGCAATTCCGGCAAATCAGCAAGAAGAAAATAAGAATGATAAAACACCGGAAAAGAATACAACTTCCCCATTTTTACTGCCTCAAGGCAAACAACAATCAACAATATATGAATATAAAGTTCAAATACCTTTGAGAGATGAAACTTTAATGGAGAAACTAAACAACTCCGGTGCGGATATTACCGTCAAAAAAGCCCCTGAATCTAATCAGCTTATCGGAAATATCGGGACGTTTTTAATTATATTATTTGCAATAATATCTTTGGCTTTTATGATAAAAACCATACAAGCCGGCGGTTCACAGGCAATGTCTTTTGGCAAGAGCAAAGCTAAAATGCTATTAGACTCAAAAGTCAAAACCACATTCAAAGACGTTGCAGGAATTGATGAAGAGAAAAAAGAACTTGAAGAAATAGTAGATTTCTTAAAAAATGGAGAGAAGTATATAAAACTTGGAGCAAAAATTCCTAAAGGAGTATTGCTTGTTGGTCCTCCGGGAACAGGTAAAACATTAATGGCAAAGGCTGTTGCCGGAGAAGCAAATGTTCCGTTCTTCTCAATTTCAGGTTCTGACTTTGTAGAAATGTTTGTCGGTGTAGGCGCAAGCCGTGTTAGAGATTTATTTGAACAAGCAAAAAAACATCA
>JAFUUT010000059.1 GCA_017477685.1 bacterium
AACTTAAATTTCTTTTTAAAAAATAGGTTTTATGTTATCATTTCTTTATGGCAGTAATATTAGACGGAAAAAAATTAAGAGATAAATTATTGGAAAAACTTCAGAAAAAGATTGATAAATTTGAAGTAAAACCAAAATTATCCGTAATCCTTGTCGGTGAAAATCCTGCAAGTAAAATATATGTGAACAATAAACAAAAAATAGCTCAAAAAATTGGTATAAATTCTGAAATAATACATTTTTCTCAAAATATTTCAGAAAAAGAATTACTTTCTAAAATTGAAGAATTAAACAATGATAAAGCAGTGAATGCAATACTTGTTCAATTACCTTTACCTGAGCATATTTCAAAAGAAAATGTAATAAATTCAATAAATCCTGCAAAAGATGTTGACGGTTTTACACCATACAATTATGGAAAATTGTTTTCAGGAGAAAAACCAAACGTATATCCCTGCACCCCAAAAGGAATATTGCTTTTATTAGATGAATATAACATTGAAATTGCCGGTAAACATGTAGTTGTTATAGGTCGTTCAAATATTGTTGGCAGACCTGTTGCGCAAATGCTTTTAGACAGGAATGCAACCGTTACAATGTGTCATAGCAAAACACAAAACCTTGCACAGATAACAAAAACTGCAGACATCATAATTTCTGCAGTGGGAAAATATATTATAAAAGGGGAAATGTTAAAATCTGGTTGTGTGATTATAGATGTAGGGATTTTTAAAGATGAATCCGGCAAAACTCGCGGAGACGTAGATTTTGAAACATCCTCAAAAATCGCCTCATACATCTCACCTGTTCCGGGCGGTGTCGGACCAATGACAATAGCTTCATTGATGCTTAATACCGTAGAACTGTTTGAAAAATCTTTATAACAATCTATTAGTTTCCTGTAGCTAAGTTTAATGTACAGCTTGTCTTAATATTATTGTTAACAAGTGTTTTCAATGATGAAATTTCGTTTTGTATAGCAGTAATTTGTGATTCTATTGCATCTTTTTCACTGCTTGCTTGTTCATCAAGTTGTTCATAATACAAATAATCCGGATCTTCATCAAAACTTCCGCCGTCTGTTCCGGCTCCTCTGTATTTTTCTTTTACTAAATCCATTTGAGATGCGTAGTATTGTACATCATTTTGAATACGTACCATCTGAAGTTGTAAAAAGTTTTGTTGCAATGTCAATAAACTTTTTTGACTTGCTAATGCTAAAAATGCCATATCTCGTCTCCTTATTTTTTTGCTCTTCTCTCATGTATATAAAGTTTTTTCGAAAAACCAAATTTCAAAAACAATATTTTTTGTTACATTTGTTTACAAATGCAGTAAAAACCAATAATATTAAGAAAAATAATAAATTTATACTTTACGAATTCTTGATTGTACTATATGTTTGTCATAGAATTTTTTTAACAGGACTTAGCTTTTAAGGAGAAGATATGAACGAGCTATTAAGAAAAACAGCAACAGAGCAGAGTAAAGCATTAAAAAATAAAGAAATATCTGCAGTAGAGCTTACAAAAGCAGCATTTGAACGTATTAATAATATAGAAAATAAAATAGGAGCATTTAACTCTTTAACAGAGAATACTGCGCTGGAAACAGCTAAAAAAGTTGATGAAAAAATTGCTAAAGGTGAAGAATTACCTC
>JAFUUT010000060.1 GCA_017477685.1 bacterium
GATATTGTCCTTGTGGTATTGTGATTTTACCTACAAGTATTTAAAGAAAGAAGGCAAATATGTCAGAAGTAAGAGTTAGAATTGCGCCGTCCCCAAGTGGTAATCTTCATATTGGTACTGCAAGAACGGCATTGTTTAATTATTTATTCGCTAAAAAGAATAACGGTAAATTTATTTTAAGAATTGAAGATACAGATGCTGAGAGAACAATTCAGGAATATATAGATAATATTTTTGACAGTCTTAAAGCTTTGGGCTTAAACTGGGATGAAGGACCTGATGTTGGCGGACCTTACGGACCGTATACACAATCTGAAAGATTTGATATATATCCTAAATACGTGCAAAAGCTGCTGGATTCAGGTTTTGCTTATGAATGCTACTGCACTCCGGAAGAATTAGAACAAGAAAAACAAGAAGCTACAGAAGCAAAAAGAGCTTATGTGTATTCTAAAAAATGCGAAAATTTAACAGATGAAGAAAAGGCAAAATTAAGAGCTGAAGGCAGAAAACCTGCTATAAGATTTAATGTTGCAAAAGCTCAAGCCGCATTTCACGATTCATCAATATTAGAATTTGATGATTTGGTAAAAGGAAAATTACATGTTGATACCAACCTGATTGGCGATTTTGTAATAATGAAATCTAACGGAGCTCCAACATATAATTATGCGGTTGTTATTGATGATGCTTTGATGAAGATATCTCATGTAATAAGAGGTGAAGATCATATTTCAAATACTTATAAACAAATATTAATATTTGAAGCATTAGGATTTGATGTCCCAAGATTTGGTCATTTAGGTATGATTTTAGCTCCGGATAGAAGCAAATTATCAAAACGTCATGGTGCGACTGCTGTTTCTGATTTCGTTAAAGAAGGCTACCTGACAGATGCTCTTATAAACTTTGTTGCATTGCTCGGCTGGTCGCCGTCTGACGGGGAAGAAATTAAAACTGTTGATCAAATAGCGCAAGATTTCAGAATCGGCGAAATTTCCTCTTCTAATTCAATATTTGAGTATGATAAATTGAAGTGGATGAACGGACATTATATAAAGATGCTTCCTATTGATAAGCTTAAAGAAATGCTAAAGCCGTATTTGACAAAATATCCGTTGAATGAATTAACTGATGAACAGTATACCCATATGGTTGAAATTACAAGAGAACCATTAACTTTGTTATCGGATATAACAGATGCTGTTCCTTATTTCTTTGGAAAAGACGTGTATATTGAACCTGAAGCACAGGAAAAAACTCTTGATACTGATACTGCGCAGGAGGTTTTGGCTGATTTTGTTTCAAAAGCAAATGATTGGGATTGGACATATGAAAATCTTGAAGAAAAACTTGCCGAATTCCGTGCTTATTGGAAAGAAACTAAGGGTATAAAACCAAAAGTCACAATGTGGGCTGTGAGAGCAGCTATAACCGGCAGGACTTGCGGTGCAGATATGTGCGGAATACTTGTTATTCTGGGCAAAGAGACAAGCTTATACAGAGCTCAAAAAGCTATTAAACAAACTGTTTAGTATTTCATACATTTATAACTAAAAGACCGGAGTTTTATATTCCGGTCTTTTTTCAATCATGTTATTTAAAATTATTTAAACCCATGGATTGATGTCATATTTTTTAACAGGTTATAATATAGAACTGTAGATTAGGGAGGCATAAAAATGAAAAGAATATTTGGGATATTTGGATTCTTGATTTTGTTTGCTTTTACAAGTCTGAGTGTATGTGCAAAATCGAATTATTTGCACACAATTACATTAGAAAAAAATAATTCATCATATAATGTCATATTGAGTACAGACAATGTATCAAAAGTTTCAAAGAAAATTTCGAGTCCAAATGAACTAATAATTGATATGAATGGCATTTCATCTACGGATACAGTAAATGCTATTTATAAAGGAACAGATAGTATAGAAAGTTTGATAGTAGAACATATTTCGCAGAATAAACTCAGGATTCATATTGTAGCTGAAAATATCGCAATGTCAACGATTATGCTTCAAACTGCAGATGGCATAACTTCTATAGCCGCAGAAACATTCCCGTGGAATAAAGCTTTATGGGTTGTGTTTGTATTAACTTTGTTTGGCGTGATATTCTCTGTTTCCAAAAAAATATCCGAACAAGATGATAAAATTCTCATCAAAAAAGATATTAAGGATCGTGAAATCGACATGTACAGGCAGTTTCGCAAGCAGATGGATTACAATGAGAGTCTTAAGCTTAATAAATCACTTCGTATGAAAACAATGATGAAGAAGATAGACCGGAAAATTGATGAGCGTTTGTCTGCTTCAATACGATAAGTTTTACCTCAAAAATTTTTAATATATCCCTAAAACATTTTATACAAGCAAGTTTCTAACTTGCTTTTTTATTTAGGAAATAGTTGTTTATAATTTTTTCGATTGCTCCTGCTGCTTGTCCGCTGCCATATGGATTTTGAACGGTTAATCTTGTGGAATCTTTAGATTTATCTACAATTTCACAAGAAAGCTTAATAATTTTGTCATAATCTGCGCCAACAAGAACCGACACCCCCGCATCAATACCTTCTTGTCGTTCTGTTTCGTAACGAAGTACATATGTCGGGCATCCGAAACTTGGAGCTTCTTCTTGAATTCCTCCGGAATCTGTTAAAATTAATTTTGCATTTTTCATTAAATAAACAAGATTCGGGTAATCCAGCGGCTCAAGCAGATACACATTCTTGTACTTATCAAGTCTATTGTATATTTTTACTTTTACGTTAGGATTTGGGTGAACAGGCAGCATGAAAGTATGATTTTCATATTTCTGCACAATATATTCAATTGCATCTAAAATGTAATCAATCCTTTCTCC
>JAFUUT010000061.1 GCA_017477685.1 bacterium
AATTTGTTGTCAGGCTGAAAGCCTGACCTACAAAATATGCTTGTTTTTTTACTTTTAAAAGGTAATATAGTACGTATAAGGGAAAGTTATGTTCCAAAGGAGAGAGAATGAAAAAAGTTGTTGTAATAAACGGGAGTCCCAGAAAAAATTTTAATACGGCTAAATTACTTAAGGAAGCTGAAAAAGGTGCTATTCAGGCAGGCGCGGAAGTTGAATATTTCAATCTTTATGATTTGAATTTCAAAGGATGTTTGAGTTGTTTTGCCTGCAAAAGGAAAGGAAATACGACAAATTGTGTTTGTGCTGTTAAAGATGAATTACGTCCGGTTTTGGAAAAATGCATTCAAGCAGATGCTATTATCATAGGTTCTCCGGTTTATTTTTCGTATCCTACCGGTGAGTTTAGAAGTTTTTTAGAAAGGCTTTTGTTCCCTGTACATACATATCTTGTTGATAAAGAAACAGGAGGATTAAAGAGTTTAAGGCCTAAAACTATTCCTGTCGGCGTGATTTTTACTATGAACTGCCCTAAAGAATGGATGGAAAAGTATAATTATCCTGTAATTTTAGAGGATAATGTAAATAGTTTGAACCATGTTTTTGGGTATTCTGAAGTTCTGTATTCGTGTGATACATATCAGTTTATTGATTATTCGAAATATGATATAGATTTATTTGATGAAAAGCATAAAGCAAAAGTTCGTGACGAACAATTCCCGAAAGATATGCAGGCAGCTTATGAACTTGGCAAAAAGCTGGTTAATCTGCAATAGTATCGTATAAATTCTACTCAAATATAAGAAGTGCTATTTTAATTGAGGGTATGCTCTGCGTACTTGAGCAATTGTATCGCTTACTTCTCTTACGTATTTGCTGCTGCAGGTATTATACCTTTCTAAGGCTTTTTGTTCGTTAGATGCTCCTTGTGCTTTCATTTTATACGTGTAACAGCCTAAATATACTCCTAATTCGTAGTTATTGCTCAATGTTCTTCTAAGTTGGTCTAAGATATCTTGTGGAATTTTTTTCGCTTTGTAGTATCCTTTTTCAAAATATGTTATATTTTTTTTATATAATTCAAAGAATTTGTTTCCGAATTTACCTAAATTTATATTTTGGTTTTTATTTTTTGCTTTTAATGCTTCTTCAAAAGTTTTATATTTTTTCTTCGGCCCGACATAATTCAAAATGCTTTTATCATATGCTTCAGGGCGTTCATACATATCTTGTATTGTTATTGGGACCAGCTGCATTGGTCCTGTACCTCTCCCTTTGTTCATATCTTTGTAGTTAGTTGAGAAATGAGTTTCTTGTTTAATAATTGCTCCGATTACTTCCGGTTTAACCCCTACATCAAGGGCAATTCTTGCGATTTTTTCGGCTTGTGAACTTTTATTTGTAATGTAGCACGCTTTATCGTGTTCCATGATGTATTGAATTGCTTGTTGTGCGACTTGTTTTTTGCTTCCGCGGGAGGAAGTTTTCTTTACGCCTGTTGCAGGAGCTGCTGAAGCTGCTGCAAACAAACCTATTGGATATAATTGTGTCATTTTTTCTACCTCTTCTGATTTTTATTACGGATATATTTCTTTTTTCTTTAATAAAATTCGTTGTATTGTGAAGTTTTTTTACTTTTGTAAAATTTTAATGTTTTGATTCTAAAAATTTGCCGTTCTGTTAAGATATGTAACATTTATTACATGAATAGCAAAAATTTTTCTTTACGGATTTTATTCTTTTCAGTAAATGTTTTTTTTTATTAAAGGAGCAGTAATGCGTATAAATACTCAGTTCAATTATACCCCGCATATGTATTTTAGAGGAATTGCAGCCTCCGATTCTTCCGCAGACAGTACAACTCAAACCTGC
>JAFUUT010000062.1 GCA_017477685.1 bacterium
AAGAATTAAAAAAGAACAAGTAAAATATGCTCTACCAGGTATTATACATTTTGGTCTCGCATCATGGATATGTGCTAAATTTATTTTAGATGCAGAAGATATCAAATTATAATAAATTATAAATTATAAAAAAAGAGGAACAAATTGTTCCTCTTTTTTGCATTAATAAATATATTATTTTATATTGGCGAATGTCCAGGCATCAAATGTTGGAGCTTCTTTCACCTGAATTTCGTGAGTTTCAGTTCCCGATCATTCTCCGTCATGAGCAATCGGTTTATACAATCTGTTATAATACTCAATAACCATACGATCAGAGTTGAAATATGCTTCAGATGTTCTGATAGCCTGACGCATAATTCTTGCCCATTCCATCTTGTTATCATAATATGTCGGAATAATTTGATTTTCTATAATTTCCATCAAACATTTATGATCTTTCCAATGCCTTTCTTCCCAGGACATTTCATCATCGATTTCAGGATATTCAATAGAATAACCGTTAATGCCGTTAAACGTACCTTCAACTGTCCAACCGTCAAATATAGATAAGTGAACAGCACCGTTTGCATTAGCACTCATACCTGATGTACCTGATGCTTCAAACGGTCTTAGCGGAGTATTCAACCATACATCAGAACCACGTTTTAGCATTCCTGATAATTGCAATTCATACCCCGGAAGAACAACAACATTCTTTAAAGAGTGTGAACGGTGCAATAATTTGTTAAACATTTCACGTCCCATAACGTCATCCGGATGGAATTTACCGGCAAATATGATTTGAAGCTTATCTTCATTAAGAAGTTTTTCAATTCTTTCCTTATCCATCAAAATAAGCCAAGCACGTTTGTAATCTGCAAATCTTCTTGCCCAAGTAATAGTCAATACGTCAGGATTGAATCTTTTACCTGCGACGTTCGCAACATATTTGAAAAGTTCCGCTTTCATTTCACGCTTAACATCTAAAAGCTGCTGCAAGTCATTTTCCGCAGATTTTACACGTTTATCCTGCCAGTATTCAAGATTTACGGCATTTGTAATGGCACGAATAGGGCATCTTCCTTCAACCCATTCCCACATCTTGTTAGCAACAAGGCCGTGTAACTGAGAAACTGCATTCGCAATTCTTGACATTCTCAAGGCTGCAACAGTCAATGAGAAGTTTTCTCCGCCGAGATTTACCGCCGTTTCACGAGAAGCCCCTGCAAAGAATCCGCCTTCTAACAATGTATCAACCCAGTGAACTTCATTTCCGGCTGCAACAGGAGTATGAGTTGTAAATACTGTGCGTCTTTTTACTTCGTTCAAATCACCGTTATACTGTCTTAAAAGTTCAAATGCCGCAGGAAGTGCGTGACCTTCGTTCATATGGATAACATCAAAGTTATAACCGATTGCCTGAAGAATTCTGACACCTGCAATACCAAGAACAATTTCTTGCGCAATTCTTATTTTCTCATTACCGTCATACAAACGATGAGAAATACTTTTAGCCCAATCACTATTACCTTCAATATCAGTTGTCAACAAATACACAGGGCAAGTACCAAATAATTCAGGTTCAACTTTATACGCTTTAACCTTTACACGTTCACCAAAAATATCTACCTCAGTTTCGACACCGATATCTGTTAAATAATCATAATATTTTCTGATATATGCAACTTCAACATCACCATTGTGATTAATACGTTGATTGTAATAACCGTAAGACCACAAAATAGTTACACCAACCATCGGCATTTGCAAATATCCGGCAGACAACATATGTGAACCTGCCAAAAAGCCTAAACCGCCTGAATATGTACTCAACGATTGGTCTATCGCCATTTCCATAGAAAAATACGCCACGTTCGGTAATGACATAATTAACCTCTCTTCTTTAACTCTATTAACTTATACTCTAAATTTTTCATATGCACACAAAGGTGCATAGACATTATAACATATAATTTCAAAAAATAATAGAGACTTATGCTAAATTACATACAAATAAAGGATTACTTGAAAAAAAGTCCCATTTAGTATAAAATACAACCAAGAAGGAGAGAAAAATGGATCAAGAAACATATATGAAGATTATGGGATATGTACCAACGGTTATTGAAGCATCCTCAAGAGGGGAACGCTCTTTTGATATCTTTTCAAGATTATTAAGAGAAAGAATTATTTTCCTCGGTACTGAAATTGATGATGAAGTCGCTAATTCGGTCGTTGCACAATTACTTTTGTTAGACAGCGAAAACCCTGAAAAAGATATAATGTTGTACATAAATAGCCCTGGCGGGGTAATTACTGCCGGTATGGCAATTTATGATACAATGAATCTTATTAAAGCAGATGTAGCAACGATATGTCTTGGTGAAGCAGCATCAATGGGAGCGTTTTTACTATGCTCCGGAGCGAAAGGGAAAAGAATGTCACTTCCTCGCTCACGTATTATGATTCACCAACCTTTGGGTGGTGCTAAAGGTCAAGCAACCGATATCGAACTTGAAGCAAAAGAAATCAGACGTATGAAAGATATGTTAATTGATATTATTGCCAAAAATTCCGGACAATCTCCTGACAAAGTCAGAGAGGACTGCGAACGCGACCACTACTTATCTGCCTATGAAGCTATGGAGTACGGCCTTATAGACAAGGTTGTAGAAAAAACTCCGGCATAAATTTATAAAAGATTTGTTTACAAAACTTAATAAAGCAGAAAAAACATGCAATTTTTCGAAGTTGCATGTTTTTTTATATATGTAGGTTAGAAAAATTTAAGGTTAGTTAAAAAGGTTAAAGGTAGGTAAATTATGGGTGTTTTAATGTTTAACGCTAGAATTCATGACTTGATTCGCCAAAAACATGAATTTGAGTACAAACTGACAAAATTGACAAAGAAGACACGTGAGATGGCTCAATATTCTTCTCTTGTCGCAAATGGCGGTGTTACAATCGGGGACTTATTAAAGGTGCCGGGAACAATGATGGGCAGATCAATGAATTATTTGGCATATGCTCACAACAGTTCATTACAATACATGCAGCAAAATGCTCCAATGATGCAGCAAATGTATATGCAGCAAATGGGCGGACAGCAAAATCCTCAACAACAAATGTATATGAATAACTACATTATGAGATCATTATATACTCAAGGACGAGATATGGCTGCTCAAGTAGAAACAAGGAATTTAAAAGAAGAAGAAGCAAGAATGGCCGCAGAAAAAGAGCAAATTGAAACTGCACTCCAAGCCATAAATGCAGAATTGCAAAGCACAAGAGAAGCAAGAAATCAAGATGCTAAAGATTTTAAACCAAATTACACGGCTCAAGCTTAAATAAGTTTTTAACTTAACTCTTTATCCTAAATAAACTAACCCCAAACAACGGGGCTTAAATCCAATCGGTTTTAAGCCCCGTTTCTACTATACAAATATTACTTCATCTATTTTCTTGTCAAACTCATCAACAGGCAGTTTCTCAATACATAGTTCTTTCGGCAAAACTGTAATAGTTTTAAAATCATCACAAATGAACCTGTCATAAAATCCCCCGCCATAACCAAGCCTGTAATTATCACAATCTGCCAACAATGCAGGGACAATTACCAAATCCAAAACATCTTTTATCTCAGAAGGGCAAACAGGCTCAAATATTCCGAAATCGGATTTTTTGAGTTCATCCCCGATTTTATAAGAACAAACATCTAAATTAACACCATTCACCCTCGGGAGATAAAAATTTTTATCATCTTTCAAAAGCTCCAAAAGATTTATTTCAAAATTAGTCGGATAATACAACATAATATTTTTTGAATTTTTATATAATATATTATCGCAAATTTTTTCGACAGCTTTTTTAGAAATTTCATCAAGCGGCAGATTTTTTCTTATATTCTTTGCATATAATCTTAAGTCTGTTTTATTATTCATTTTTTTAAT
>JAFUUT010000063.1 GCA_017477685.1 bacterium
AAGTGAGCTATTATTAAATATTGGTGCTCGATTTCAAGTAACGGGTTTTGATATTGAAAATAATATAATTAAAGTAAAGTATCTACTATAAAAGTATTATTAGCCTAAGTCTGTAGGTCAGGCGTTCGCCTGACGGAATTTATTGTCAGGCTGAAAGCCTGACCTACTCCTTGTTTTTTAAGAAATTTTAATAAACTTGTTTAGTTGTTTAAAATGAGTTATATTGATATGCTATCTAGTGTAGTTTGTATATTAAAGGATAAGATAATGAAAATTAATTATGAATTTACGCTTAAAGACTGTAATAATTATGTCAGAGAGACATTGTTTATGAAGCGTTTTTTTGTATACTTCATAAAAGATAATTTGTTGAGAGCAATCATTGTTTCATTAGTTTTATCTTTATGGTTTTGTTACTATCTACTTAACTTGAACATAGTTAGTATTGTTGTATGTTTTTTTGCTTGGCTAATAATTGCATACATTGTATGGGGTTTAATGGATTATTGTACTGGCGGAAAGAATCTCTACAAGATGATGAACGGTTTAGATATGAAGTATGAATTGACTTTAGAAAATGATGTTATTAAGCGTAAGTCAAGTTATGGTGAAATCAGTTTTTCATGGAATAAATTGAAAGGCATTAACAATACAAAGAAAAATATTTTGTTATTCATCTCTGAAAGACAAGCTATCATTGTACCCAAAAGAATATTTGAAACTAAACAAGAGCTTGATGATTTTTGGACTATAGTACAAGAAAATTATAAAAATCACACCACATAATAAAGTTTACAGTTCAGGCATTCGCCTGACATTAAAAAAAACAGGCTGTAGGTCAGGCATTTGCCTGACGGGATTTGTTATCAGGCTGAAAGCCTGACCTATTCCTAAACGAGCTTCGCTCGGATGACTTCTTGTACTACTAACACTACAAAAAAATTGAACATAGAACTAAGTCTATGTTCAATTTTTTGGAGGATAGGGGACTCGAACTCCTGACCCTCTGCGTGCAAAGCAGATGCTCTACCAACTGAGCTAATCCCCCAAGGTTTTCTTGGGCAAACAACCTTTTCGGCTGTCTGTATAAATCATTATACATGAGGATTTTTTTTTGTAAAGAGGCTTTTTTATTTTTTTTGTAAAATTATATCAAACTTATTATTTCGCCTATCTTTTCACCATGAAGTGTTTTTACATCATGACAAGTTTCTATCTCGCCCCAATGTATATTTTTTATCAAATCGCAAGTCAAAACTTCTCTGGCTTCCATATTTGCATCGCAAATTTTTACGACAAAACCTTCGCCAAGTTTTGTATTAACAACTACACAAAGTCCGCCTGCTCCAACTTTTGCAACGAGTCCGTCCCCTTGTGAGATAATTTTTGTGTCGGTTCTGTTTTCTCCGCCAATGATGTATGGGTTATTTAAGAATGCATTTTTTATCTTTACATATTTTGGATTACAAAATACATTCAAATATCCTTTTACAATATTAGCCAAAGGCATTGAATGAATCGGAACACCGCATCCGTCTTTTGTTATTTGGTATTCTGTTTTGACATCACACAATTCATAAATCTTTTGTTTTATAGCAATCTGTAGAGGATGTGCCATTTCATTATATCTATCCATGTCCCAGCCTTTTTCCTTACAAATTGCAAGCATCATAGTATGTTTACCGGAACAGTTGTTGTGTAAAAGCGTTATTTCTCCATTTGTTCTGACCAATTCTTTTTGAACGGTGGAAGATATTGGCGTATGAATACCGCATTTTAACCTATTTTCAGAAATATCAAATTTTTTTAGTAATTGTTTAACAAGTTCGGTATGAACTTTTTCTCCGGCATGAGATGCACAGCAAATTGCAATTTCTTCTTCGGACAAATCAAACTTCTCATCCAAACCGTAGTCTAGCAACAATGTCGCCTGCAGGGGCTTTGCGCAAGATCTCAAGTAAAACGGATAATTTTTATCATCTCCGATTTTTTCAAGTACTCTTTGCTTGTCGCACCTTACAACAAAACCGAAATGCTCTTGTTCTATCAGCCCATCTCTTAAATATGCAACCACTTTTTCCGGTTGTGTATTTGTTTTCAAACTATTCAGCATTATTTTTCACCATTGATATTAATTTTTCTACCTGCATACGTAATTGTCTGTTTTCAATTTTCAAATCCTCAATTTGTTTTTCATATTCATCAGATTTTTTTACGTATTCTTCTTTAATTTTTGGAATTTCATTATGGTCAAGTACAAATCGTTTTTTGGCATCTTCTTTTATTTTGAGAATTAAATCCAAATGTTTTTGGGAAATTAAACCTAGTGAAATAAGCGACTGACCAAATTTTTTATTTTCTTTTGTTTCTTGCTCATATACATTAATTGCATTATCAAGCTGCTCTTGTGAGATATTTCCGGTTTTTAAGAAATATTCTCCGGTGCGGAATTTACCGGCAAGAAACCCTGCAATACTCAAAATTCTTGAATCGTCCGGAATTTGCAAATACCCTTCATCAACTCCGAACAAAAAATACCCTGCAATTTCTTCTAAAGACATAAAAGTATTCAGCGCTATTTCCGAGATACTAAGATTGTTATCGCAAGATTCGAGTATATTATAAATATTCAAATCAAAATTGGATTCCTTATAATCAAGTTCGCATTTGCCTTTGTATGTCAAAGCAGGTTTGTATGTTGAAAACGTATAAGATAAATCCGCTCCGGTATCAATTTCTTGGGACAAATTCATATAAATTATTTCTTTTACCCAGACCGGAAACTTCGATATTTTATTTAAAAATTTTTCTAAAAAATTTCTCTGCACTAATTTCATTCTCTAATTTTTGAGAATATTCTATCATTAAATACTCAAATCTTCAACAGATTTGGTGAAATATTATTTTGAAATTTTAATAGATGTTCTATTCATTTACGATATTTTCTAAATCTTTTACAGACTGTTTTACAGCTTGTTTATCGTATTCTTGTTTTTGCTTGGCATCTATCTTTGCTTGTTTTTTAGCTTTTTTGGCTTCTTTTTCAGCTTCTATTTTGTTCAGTATTTCTTGGATTTCTTCTTTAGCTGATTGTATATGGCTACTTAAAATTCCCTTACCATCTTTTTCCCCTTCCGGCAAAATACATTTTACCAAGTCTTCGGTGCTTTCTTCCAAATCAGAACCAAAACCGTAAATAACAATTTCTTTTGTAGCTCTGAGCTTTTCAGAAAATGTTTGTATTATATTTTGTGCAGGTAGCTTATATCGAATATGCAAAGAACTGGAGTATAAAGAGTTGCCGGTTTTTACTGCGTGGTAGCCTAGATGAACATCATGTTCTTTGAAAAATTTAATAGCATCAGGATTTTCTTGAAGAGCATCTGTTATTTTTTGGGCTTCTCCGTCTTGTTTGCGGTACAAGCCATCAGAAGTTGTACTTTTTATACTTGTAAAATGTGGCGCTTGTACTCTGTTTTGAACGTAATAGTTGTTGTATTGATAGTTTGGAATTTGATATACTTTCATAATTATTCTCCTTTTATTTTTTAAGCAATCTGTTAAGCCAGTTTTGTTTATTTTGTGACTGTTTATTATTCTGTTTTGCGTTATATTTTGCTTGCAATTCATTATGTGCTTGGATATCTTCTTGAATATTTCTATCTATGCTATTTAAAATAAATGATAGATGGTCGTAGTCATCCGGCCCGCTTGGCCAATTTTCATATGACAATGATATCGCTTTTTCTGATTTATTTACTTCTTTTGTCTTTGATATTATGTCTTCCAAACATTCATATGAATTTCTGGCATGAGCATTACTAACTATTTTTATTGGCGGCAACACGATGTCAGGATGCAAAGGATGTGTATATCTTAATGCCAGTGAACCCCAGCCATAGTTATCCTCATCAATATGTACAACAAAATCACCGTCATATTTTTTGAAAAATTCTATTACTGCAGGATGGCTATTCATGTACTTTTCAAAATTATCTTTTGTATCCGGTAAAAAATAAATTTCTCCGATATATTTTGTTTCGTCACGGCTTTCAAAAGTTGGAGTTTGTTTTATATTTTGCATTTTGCAAAGATTATTTGAAGAATATGTATTATTTTGAATTCTCATTATTCTCCTCCTTTTGCCATTCTTTTAACTTAGATTTCCAATATTCGAGTCTTTGTTGTTGCTTTTCAGCAAGTGCCTGCTCTTGTTGAATATCTTTTTCTTTTATATTGAATGTTTCTGATGGGTTGAAAATTCTATTTTTTAGTTCTTTTAAATCTTTTCTTAATTGATCTCTGATATTCCATTTCATATTAAAAATCAGATTTTTTACATCTATAAAAAACATTCCGTGTGTTGGTGACAGTGCGCGTAATTTGTTTAATTCATTACATACAAAAACTTCGTCTTCATCTAATATTATAGGGCTTTTTTCATAGCGTTTGTAAGGAAGTTCTACTCCTTTTTCTCTTTGGGCAAAATCCAAGATTTGCTCATATGAGCCGTGGCCGTCAAATTTGTCGCTGAATTTTCCGTCCTTTGATCTGTAATAGCTGTAATTTGAAATACCATTTAGGTGCGGGGATTTTTTGCCGTTAACAGTTAAAAATGCAATGCCGTTTTTGTCTTCTCCTATTTCAATAACATCATCTCTACCGTCATCAATAATTCCTCTCAGTGATACCAAAAGGTTCTTATAATCTTCGCCAAGTCCGTACTTGTCGTCAAAAGTTCTTTTATCGGCGACTTTAAATAATTTTTCTATTGTTTCATTCGGAACAATAGTTGATCCGAATGCGGGTTTTTGATTGTAGTTATAATTTTGAAGATTATATATTTGCATATCTTGGTCCTTATATTATTATTGATAATTCCAGCTTTTGAATCCGAGCAAAGGTCTTTGAGGAGTTTTCATTCTGTCATATTTTTTTTCTTGTCTTTTAAATTTTTTCTCAAGTCTTTGTGCTCTTGTTTCAAGTGCATCTACTAATGTTTCACGCCCTTTTTTAGTTTTGTGCTCTTGCGCTTGTGCCAGTAGTTGATTTCTTGCATTTTTAAGTCGTTCGAGTTCTTTGAAAGCTGTTTCTTTTTTGTTTTCTCTGTATGCTATACGTGCAAATTTAGCAAGAGTATTGGCAATTTTTTCAGGAGTGTTGCGATTGAACATTGCTCTGAATGTGAGGGTGTAGATACTTGCAAAATCCTTATCATATATACTAAAAGTCGTGTGATGCACCGGTTTAGATGTACCATTACTTTTGAGCTCACCTCTTAAGGTTGCATCAGGAAGTCCTTGAGTTTTTTGTTCAAAAATCTTCGCTATTTGTTTCAACTTTTTTTGATCAAATGTTTCCATACCTTCATAAAATAAGGCACCTTTAAAGTTTTGTGCATTAGGTTGTATTGAAGTATTTGTTATTAACATGTTTGTTCCTTATATTATTCGTAACCCCAGTATGTGTTTCTGAACGAGGTTTTCTCTATGTGCTTTATTTGCGAGTTCAACAAAAGCATCGGCAATTTTTTCAGGTGTGTTACGATTAAACTTTGTTCTGAATTTTAGTGTAAATTGACTCGCGTAATCTATATCATACATATTAAAAATCGTATAGTGATATTTTTTGCCGTTAATATTTTTGAGTTCTCCTCTTAGGGTTGCATCAGGCAGTCCTTCAGTTTTTTGTTTAAAAATCTTCGCAATTTGCCTCAACTTTTTTTGATCAAATGTTTTCATACCTTCATAAAGCAAGTTCCCTTGAAAATTTTGTTGGTATGGTTGTGATATAGAATTCGAAATTAACATATTTTTCCCTTTACGATAATTATAGTTTTACATTATCCAACCGCCAATGCATCTGAGAGGTCGTTTTAGTTTAAATTCCGCATTGTCGATTTTGCCTTGCAGAGTTTCATATTTGTTTGTCATGCGTTGTGCTATTGCTTCATTTCTTTCAGCCATTACAATGTCGCCGCCTTCTCTTTGAGCTCTTGCTCTTTTGCTGACGGCGGCAAGTTTGTTTTCTAAGCTCTTTAATTCTTTTCTTAATTCAGTAACCTCTGCATCTTTTGCTGCTCTTTTACTTAAGGTGGCAAACATATCTGCAAGATTTTCCGGAGTTTCTTCTCTAAAGAGTGTTTTCAAATCACGTGTTAAAATTGCGGCGAAATCTGTGCCTCCTTGTATAAAATGTACGGAATGAAAGAATTTTCCTTCCGAATTTTGTCCATTTTCCCCCATTAAAACTACATCAGGTAACCCATTAGTTTTATCTGCAAAAAGCTTATTCACCTGTGCCATGGTTCTTTTAGAAAGATTAACTCCATAAGTGCTGATATTACCTTGAAAATTTTGTGCGTAGTATTGGTTCTGTGTATTTATTGCCTGCATATATTCCCCTTTCGTTTTTGGTATGAACCTTGTAAATGTATTTTTTTGCTATATATCGTTTATTTTTTAATTCCATTAATGACACTAAAAGGTTTTTCTATTTCCCAATTCCCAATGCATTTAACAGGCTGTTTTAGCTCAAGTTTTGCATTTTTGAGTTCACCTTGCAGAGTTTTATATCTGTTTGTCAAGCGTTGTACTATTTCTTCATTTTTTCGAAACTCTACTATGTTGCCTCTGAATCTTTCAAGTTTTGTCCTGATGTTGGCTTTAAAAATTTTCGCTTCCAGGTGCATTAATTCTCCCCTTAAGTTGCTATATTTAACTTCTCTTGCTGCTCTTTCACTTAAGGTGGCAAACATATCTGCAAGATTTTCCGGAGTTTCTTCTAAAAAGAGTGTTTTCAAATCATGTGTCAAAATTTTCGCGCAATCAGTTGCCCATTGATGAAAAAGTATTTTGTCGACTTTCCCATTCAAGCTGCTCCATTTTTCCCCTATCAGAAGTACATCTGGTCGTCCTTCTGTTTTCTGTGCAAAAAGCTTATTTACCTGTGCTAAGGTTCTTTCAGGAAGCTCAACGTCGAGAGGGATGATCTCACCTTGAAAATTTTGTGCGTAGTATTGGTTCTGTGTATTTATTGCCTGCATATATTCCCCTTTTGTTTTTTTAGTATGAAATCATGTGAATGATTTTTTTTGCTATATATCGTTTATTTTTTACATTTCTTAATAAGTTTTTATTTGATGCTATAATTTTTGTAGAGTATTTGGAATGGGGGATTTGTTAATGAGTGAAAAATCAGAAAAAGCAAAAGAGTTATTCAAACAGGGGTATAATTGTTCTCAAGCGGTGTTAGGGGTATTTTGTGAAGAATTTGGAATGGACTTTGATACCGCGATGAAAATAGCATCTTCTTTTGGCGGAGGAATGGGCAGGATGCGTGAAGTTTGCGGAACTGTCAGCGGAATGTTTATGGCTGCAGGTTTAGCTTTTGCTTCTTCAAGTGATTCTCCGGCAGAAAAAGGGGAACATTATAAACGTATTCAAGAACTTGCAAAAAGGTTCAAGGATAAAAACGGTAGTATAATTTGCCGTGAGCTTTTGCAAGGGGTGGAAACCTCTACTTCTCCAACCCCGAGTGAAAGGACTGAAACATATTATAAAAAACGCCCGTGTGTAGAGCTTGTTGGTGATTCTGTAGAAATTTTTGAGCAGTATTTGAAAGAAGTAAAATCTAAAGTTTTGTAAAATAATGTTTACTTCACATTAAATTTGGGATTATTATACCTGTAGTAGAAGATTGAATATGTGTGAGTTGGCGTTATGAAAAAGATATTATCAATATTGTTGGTTTTAATATTATCTTGCGGAATTGTTGTTGCGGACGCTCATCCGGCAGGCTCATCTCATGGCGGTGGACATCCGTCTTCTCATTCAGGTTCTCCTCATTCGGGACATATACATTCTACTCCTACACACTCGCATTCGGGACATTCGTCCGGCAGTGATTCACATCCCGTTTATCTTGTGAATACAAATCATCATCAGGAAGAAGTTAAATTCCAAAATTGTGATTCACATTACGCTGTAACGGATGTTACTACAAACTATTACTCTGACGGCACACGCAGAGTTTTTAGAAATAGTACTATATATAATTCTGACGGTACTGTTTTGGTTTCTGATTGTTCAAGCTTAAAACATGTTATCTATGGGGGTAAGCATTATTTTTTAATTCGCCAGAACAAAGGTTATAAAATTATTGATGAAAATGCTGTTCAATTGACTTTCCGCAAATACACGCACATGGAAGAAATTAAACCGAACAGGATACTTGTAAAGCATGACAAGAAATACGGTATTATTGATTTGAAAGAAAATATTATTGTTCCTATTAAGTATCAAAATTTGGAACAAAACGGAGAAAATATTTTTATAGCAAAATTGAACGGATACTATGGAATTGTGGATATAGACAATAATACTCTTGTTTATCCTGATTGTGAAAAGATAAAACCGTTGTATGACACAATGGTATTAAAAAGATACCACAAATACGGATTGGTAAAATCCAA
>JAFUUT010000064.1 GCA_017477685.1 bacterium
CTGAAAAATTTGGTTGCAGTGTTGAACAATTACAAGAATTGAACGGTAAAGAAACATTTGCTGTTGGTGATACTATAAAAGTTCCGGGAGAGTTGGAGGCAGATCATGCAGAACTTCAAAATCGAAAAACTTCAGAAGAAGCAAAAATAGAAGAACAAAATGACAAAGCGAATGCAGCTGCTGAGGCTCAACGACGGGCTCAAGTTGCAGCTCAGCAGCGTCAAAGACAAGCCCAAGTTGCAGCTCAGCGAGAACAAAAACAAGCACAAGCTGCAGCCAGAAGAGCCCAAGAAGATGCAACATTGAAATCTTTAGGACTAATAAGGCGTACAAATGATAAAACAAAATTAGTTGCAAAATTTCCTGATGGAAGAAAAGTAAATTTAACAAAAGTCGGAGATGCAAACTATAATAGATCAATATATAAAGATAAAAATGGTAAATTTTATGTTGTTTCTCACGATAATAAAGTTTTAAAAGAAGCTTATGTAAAGAATACAAATCTTTATCAAAGCGGTAGAAAAGTCAAAGGCCGTATGGTTGATAAAAATGGCCGCGGCGTATATAAAACATTTGCAGAAGTTCCAGGAGCTAAAAAGGATGCTCACGGCAGAAGAGTTGTTGTTGATGAAAAAGGCCGTGCATATTGGATGGCTTCGGATAATACTATTTTAAAAGATAGTTATATTGAAAATTCAAATCGCGCAGATGCTGTTAGGAGCAATACTGCTGTTGCCAGAAAAGAAACTATGGCAATGTTAAAATCACAGGTAGATTCTGCCCAAGCTGCATTTGATGCCCAAATGAGAGAAGATGGTTGGGCTGGTGATGTTGCAGATGGTGTTAGTGCTCTATGGGGTTCTAAAAACAGAGCAAAGTATGTTCGTCAGGAACTTCAACAATTCAAAAATGATATTGTGGAGCTACAAAATTGTAAATCAGATGCAGAATTCAAAGCAAAATTCAAACAAAAATTCGGTATACCATACAGTGAAAAAGCAGTTGCAGATTATATAATGAATCCAAATTCATCAAATTATCGTAAAGCCTTTGGTACAAAGCGCAATATTGGTGAAAGAGTTGCAAAATATAATGAGTCACAGCAATCAGGTGCAACTGTTGTTAAAACTGCCGCAGAAGTTGGTGCAGCTGTTGCTTTAACGGCTGCAACTGTTGCAACTGGTGGTGCTGCGGGTGTAGCAGCAGCAGTTGTTGTTGCTGGTAGTTCTGCTTTCGCTGCTGATTTGGTTGTTGAGACTTCCGACAGGATGAGTTCAGAACAAGGATTACAAGAAGGTGAAATGACCGAAATTTTAAAAGGTGCAGCAACAGATGGTGTAATTGCCGCCGCAACTATGGGGGTATCAAAAGCCGGTCAAGCTGCATATAAGGTAGGTAAAGCTGCATATGTATCCAGTAAAGTTGCTTCTTCCGGAGGAAAGGCAGTTGTTGCAGGAGAAAAAGCAGTATCTTCATCTGCATCAAAAGCATTAGCTGCAACAACCGAAAAGGCAATTGCAACTTCTGAAAAGGCTGTTGCTAAAGCAGGTTCCGGTGCAGCTCAGATGGTTGAAACATCTGTAACAAAAGCAGAGGCCGCAGTCGCAAAGACTGAAACTGCTGTAGGAAAAACTACACAAGCTGCTGCAAGCACTCAGAGTGCAGCAACAAATGCGGTAGATGTTACATTGTCCAGAACAGAAGAAGCTATAATTGATACAATGGCAGATGTCAGTGTTGGTGCCGGAGCTGAATATATAGAGACCGGTGAAATTACTGCTGCCGGTACATTAACAAATATGGCTGTGGGTGCAACAGGTCTTGCCGGTGAAAAACTTGCTCATAGTGGTATAGTAAAAAAAGTTAGAAGTAGTATATCTGATTCGTATCATAGGGCAAAAGACGGCATAGGTGATGCATTTTCTGCCGCAAGTGATAAGTTCCGATATAGTGGTCCTGATATAAATCCGTCCGGCGGTGCAGGCGGTGCAGGCAGACCACATTCTGGTGCTGATGGAGCATCAACGTCGAATGGTGCTTCGCAAAAAACAAGCGGTGCAGATTCTTCAAGCGGTAATGCACATAATGCCGGCAAAACAGATGGACATACAAACCGTGCAGATAATGCACATAATACAAATAATACAAATAATGCCGAGCCAAATAGAAATCAAAGAGCTGACAAATCACAAGATACTAATTCTACACAAAAAACACAAAATTCTTCTCAAGAACCAAAACCTATGTCTGAACAAGAGATTAAGCAGGCTATGGATGAACTTGAACCAAAATTAAAAGA
>JAFUUT010000065.1 GCA_017477685.1 bacterium
TCCAAGATTATATTCATCGCCCTCTATATGACCGGATTGCGTTAAAGCTATCATATAACACTGGTTCTCCACAGCCCTCGATTTAGTCATAACTTCCCAAGGTACAGGCTTTTTAGAACCCCATGCAGCACAATTTACCAAAACGTCAGCTCCGGCCTTTCTATATGCTCTGTATATTTCAGGGAATCTAATGTCATAACAAACAGTCAAACCGAAATTAACTCCATCAAGAGCGGCCATAACGGGAGATTCCCCGACAGTAATAAACTTCCCTTCTTCACAACCATAGTATGAATACAAATGCATCTTGTCGTATGAGGCTACCAAATCGCCCTTTCTGTTGAATACAGGGCAAGTATTATAATATTTACCGCCGCGCTGCACTATCAAACTGCCGCCGATTATATTGATATTATTAACCCGTGCTAAATCTGACAGAAAAGATATAACCTCATCATATTTACATGCAGTAGGCTGAAAATGAGAACAAGCCCAACCCACAGTCCAAACTTCAGGCAATACAAGAACATCTGAATCCGATTCCAATTGAGATTCTATAATACGCTCTGCCTTTGAACAGTTAGCTTCTACATCCCCCACAACAGAAGACATTTGAAGTATTGATATTTTTATTGTTTCTTTTGCCATACTTTATTAATTTTTGCCTCTTTATACTTTTCTTTCCCTATAGACTCCAATTGAAGCAGACTGTCTTTTATCTCTTTTGCAACATCCTCGTCAGTTTTTCCTTCGACATATATTGGCTCCCCAAATAAATTCAAAATTCTGCAAGGTCCAATCGGAGAAATCATTTTATCCCATGAAGGCATTTTTACAAATGTTATATCTTCAGAATACCAATGCATCGGAACAATCGGAACTCCTGTTTCTCTTGCCAAAACAATAGCCCCGTGCTTTACCTCTCTATACGGCCCCCTTGGTCCATCTACCATTATTGCAACATCTTCACCTTTTTTAATTTTATCAATCAAGCTCAACGTCGAAGCTACCGCACCTTTTCGCCCGGAAGACCCCCTGCAAATTTTGAAACCTAAAGATCCTGCTCCGCTTGCGACTATCTGACCATCGAGAGAATTACTGATTAAGATATTAGTGTTCCGAACATCAGGAACTCCAAAAACTCCAAATTGATTCTCATGCCACATAACATATATACATGGAGATTGCGTTGGAGCATTATAACGACGAATAAACGTTAAATGCTGCTGTATCTGCATAAAGGCAATTGAAGCCCACTCAACTAAAAAAATATTCTTTTTATTTATTAAACGTACCATAATACTTATATTGTAGCATACACAGACAAAGAATATAAAATATATTAACAATGTAAATTCAAATAAAAAGGACTTGACGGAATAATATGTTTATTTTACTATAATAATACGAATTCACCCCGGGATGTAGCGCAGCTTGGTAGCGCACCTCGCTTGGGACGAGGGGGTCGCATGTTCGAATCATGTCATCCCGACCATTTAAAAGACTCAACGGAAGTTGGGTCTTTTTTTGTGGGATGCCATGATTACATCATGAGCACGCACGCGGTTTTCTACGCTTTCGCTGAAAGTTATTTTTTATCAGATGCCATGGTCTCACAATGAACAGAGTGAAATATTTTTACAAGAGAAATGAAGAAGATAAATATATTAAATATTTATGAAACACTTGAGAATTTATAAAAAATAGTTTATAATAGTATAAAGCGATAATCTGGAGGACATAGAGATGAGAACCCGAGCATTCACACTCGCAGAAGTTCTGATTACACTCGGTATTATTGGAGTTGTAGCGGCATTAACAATTCCGACACTCATTGCAAATACAAATTCGCAGCATTTCAGAGCGGCATTTAAAAAAAGTATTTCTACTCTAAATCAGGCGAGTAGAATGGCGCAGGCACGAAATGATGTTAATTATGGTCTGGCATCACAAACATGCGGAGAAAATGCCCCGCGCGAGAATTTGGAAGATACATACTCCTTTTGCGCAATATTAAATGGAACTCTTGCCGGACACACGTTTATAGGAACACTGGAAAATTATAAAATCAATATGAGTAATTTTAATTACGATTATGAACCCGTAGATATGATTGCATATAGAATGTCTGACGGAGCTATGGTAATGTTTAGCAAAGCCGCAGCAGGATGCACCGGCGGAATGGGAGATAGCGTTCCTCCACAATGCTTAGGCTTTATTGATGTAAACGGCAAATCCAAACCAAACAAGATTGTTTCATGCAACAATCCAGAATATGACTTAAATGGTGCTCTGACTTGCGAAGTAAGCGCTGATAGGACTCATATAACTGATGTTTTTCCGGTTGTATTTTATGACGGCTCCGTATTACCTGCTTCAGCTGCCGCTCGTTCAGTGCTGGCTCCTCAAGGGGATAGCAATGTCGAAACCGCAGGAATTATGAATGCTCCGGCTCATCCTAATATGTGTGATATAGGAGTAAGCGGGATAACCCCTTGTTCTCCGAATTTTAATCACGGTTTCCCTCTTGAAGAGTTAAAACATGGTCTTGTGGAGCAAGGAATGTCTGTTAATGCACTATTCAATTAATACGAATCTTCATAATTTATACATCAAACACTTGAGAAAAAGAAAAACATAGTTTATAATTAATAGGAACGAACTCTGGAGGACATAGAGATGAGGTTCAAAGCATTTACTCTAGCTGAAGTACTCATAACATTAGGAATTATCGGAGTGGTCTCTGCTATGACGATACCTACATTGCTTTCAAATACCAATTCGCAGCATTTTAGAGCGATGTTTAAAAAGACCCTCTCTACATTAAATCAAGCCGGGAGAATGGCACAGGCAAGACATGATATAAATTATGGGCTTACAATGGACACGTGCGGTGAAAATGCCAAAACAGAAAATTTGGAAACCACATACTCATTCTGCGCAATACTTAACGGAACATTATCAGGAGCTCATTATATAGGAAAACCTCAAAATTATACTATTGAAATGTATGACTACACCTTTACTCCGGAAAATATGATAGCTTATTCGCTCTCTGACGGAGCAATGGTTATGTTTTATGACGTTGCAGGCGGATGTTCAGGAAAAGATTCCCCTCAATGTCTTGGATTTATTGATGTCAATGGAAAGGGAAGACCTAATAAATTGATTTCATGCGATGACCCGCAATTAAATGTTGCCGAAGTCGGCTCATGCAAAGTCAGCGCTGATAACAAGCACATGACAGACGTATATCCTGTATTGTTTATGCCTGACTCAGTCGAACCTGCTTCACCTGCTGCAAGAGCTGTAATACTTAACACAGAAACAGAAACCGCCGGAGTTCTGAACCGCCCTAATTCAGGTCAAGGTAACACTTTATGCGGGCTTAAAGTTGCCGGGTGCTCCGCTTGCAATTCATGTTTTCGCAATGGATTTGACAAAGCATCACTTATGGATAAAGCTCAAAGACAAGGCGTTGACCTTGGAAAATTTAGACACTAGTTTATTATAATTCTTGACTTAGACA
>JAFUUT010000066.1 GCA_017477685.1 bacterium
CCTCTTTTTTATTACATCCGCATAAAAATAATGGTAATATTATAATTATTAATAAAAATATTATAGTTAATTTTATTCTTTGCATATTTGCTCCTTTTCCTCTTTTGCAACACTTACTCCTGTTAATCTATATAAAAGAGGGATTAAAAATATCGTAAATATTGTACTTATGGTCAAACCGCCAATAATTACTATTGCAAAAGGTTTTTGACTTTGTGCACCTATTCCGTTTGAAAGTGCAGCAGGTAAAAGACCTAAAATGGCAACAGTTGAAGCAGATAGTACAGGCCTTAATTTTTGAACAGCAAAATACTTAATGGTTTCATCATCTGCAATATTATTCTTAACAAGTGATGATAAAATAATTACACTATTTTGAATTGAAACACCTATTGCGGCAATCAAACCAACTCCTGCTGATATAGAAAAATATGTTCTTGTCAAAAACAAGGCAAATATACAGCCTGAAAAAGTCAAAAGTATTGATGATAAAGTAACACCAACAAACCGTTTTTTTCTATAATATAAATATAAAATCAGACTTATAATCAAAAGTGCAACAGGAAGAATAACCATAAGCCTTATATTTGCATTTCTTTGACTTTCCGATTGTCCTGCCCATTTTAATCTGTAACCGTCTTTTAATTCCAATTTTTTATCAAGTATTTTTTGTGCTTCTGCTACTGTTGAACCTAAATCACGACCTCTTATATTAAATCTTACTATTGCTACTCTTGAATTTTCACTTCTTGTAATAATCATAGCACCATTATCGGTTGTAATTTCAGTAACATTCGATAAAGGAACAGATATACCCTCCGGAGTTTTAACAATAATATTTTCAAGTTTTCTTAAACTATCTCTATCTTGTTTTTCTAATCTTAAAAATACATTGAATCTTTTTTCATCTTCAATTAATTGCGTTGCATTTTTCCCACCGATTGCAATTTCTACCACTTTTTGAATATCATCACTTCTTAAACCGTATCTTGCAGCTTTAGCTCTATCTATTTTTATCTGATATTGCGGCTGCCCGATTATTTGGTCATAAGATAAATCAACAACACCTTTAACCTTGCTTAAAAATTCAACGGCTTTATCTTGTAAATTTTGAAGCTCATATAAATCTGACCCGTATATTTTTAATACAACTTGCCCTTTTGAACCTGATATTGCTTCTTCAACATTATCTTGAATATACTGCGTGAAATATGTTGTAATTCCCGGTATTTCGGATAATTTTTTATCCATATCATTAATTAAATTCTGTTTATTTCTTAAAAATTTTGCTCTCCAATTCTTTGCAAGTTTTAAATCAACCATAATTTCAATATTGGATAATAAGTTAGGGTCTGTTCCGTCGTCGGCCGAACCTATATGAGATACAACATTCGTAACTTCGGGATATTCTTTTAGTATAGTTCTGATTTTTCTTGCTACATCAACACTTTGGTCTATTGTTGTACTTCTTGGTAAAACTGTTACCCTAAGCCAGATATTACCTTCGTCAAGGTTTGGTAAAAATTCAGACCCTATAAAAAATAGAAGTATAATCGCACCTATAAACATTATGCCTACACTTGCAAGGAATTTGCGTGAATTAGAAAATACCCAATCGAGTTTTTTCTCGTAGAAATTTGTAATTTTATTAAGAATTTTATTTTCCCTGCGTTCAAGGTTTTTATTTTTCAATAAAATAACTGAAATTGCAGGTAAAATAATAATTGCAGATAATACCGCCCCAATTAAAGAAAAACCCATTGTAAAAGCAAGAGGGCGGAATAATTTTCCTGCAACACCGTCAAAAGCTAAAATTGGCATAAAACAACAAAGAATAATAAATGTTGAAAAAATAATCGGATTATATACTTCTTTGACAGCTTTATATATTAAAGCAGATTTCTTTTTTCCTGTTATTTCTTCTTTATAATCAGAAATTAACCTGAAAATGTTTTCCATTAAAATTACAGCACCGTCAATTAATATACCAAAATCGACAGCCCCCATGCTTAAAAGATTTACAGGGATATTGAATATTTTAAAACATAAAAAGGCAAAACTTAATGCCAAAGGAATAACTAAAGATGTGATTAATGTTATTCTGAAATTTTTTATAAAAGCAAATAAAACAATTAAAACAAAGAAAATACCCAAATATACATTGTGTGCAATGGTGTGCATTGTATTATTTATAAGGTCGATTCTTTGGTAAAAAGGAATTAAATTAACCCCTTTTGGAAGCTGTGATTTAACTTCTGCCATTGATTTTTGAAGATTTCTAATAGTTTGAGAAGGATTTTCGCCTTTTCTCATTAAAACGATACCTTCAACTACATCATCATTTTCATTTTTACCCACTTGCCCTATACGAATGGCAGGCTCTATTGTAACTTTAGCAACATCTTTTACTCTGATTGGAATACCTTTTTGTGATGTTATAACAGTATCTTCAAGACTTTTTATATCTTCAAAAAGTCCCATGCCTCTAATAATGTATGCTTGAGAATTATTAGAAATATAATTACCGCCTGCGGTTGAATTTGATTCTTTTATTGCATCATATATTTCACCAACATCAAGATTATAAAATCTTAATTTTTCGTGGTTAAGAATTATATTATATGTTTTTAC
>JAFUUT010000067.1 GCA_017477685.1 bacterium
AATTCTCTTTCTATTCCGGGTTCTCCCGGCTCACAATATTGAGGGGCCCTATTTTGCGGTGTACAAAAATGAATATTCCCCCTGCCGCCTTTGCCACCTTTTGCGACAAGAACTTTTTGCTCGTGTTCTGTCAAATCCGCAATTATATTACCCGTCTTTAAATCTTTAACAATAGTTCCGACAGGTACATTTATGAATAAATCTTTGGCACTCTTGCCGTGCATACTCTTTTTAAACCCGTTTTCACCATTTTCTGCTTTATATACGGTTTTGTAAGCAAAATCCATAAGTGTAGACATGTTTTCGGTCGCAACTATATACACACTTCCGCCGTTGCCGCCGTCTCCCCCTGCAGGACCGCCTTTGTCGACAAATTTTTCCCTGCGCCAAGCAACAACTCCGTTACCGCCTTTGCCTGAAACTATTCTTATTTTCGCTTTATCCATAAATTGCATAATATGTTTTCCCTGATTTGACCACATTGATAAAAAGAGCTTTGAGAAATAACCCCAAAGCCCTTTTCAATTTTCTTATAACTACCGGATTAGTTTTTCTTACCGTATCTTTTGTTGAATCTTTCAACTCTGCCTTCTGAGTCAAGAATTTTTTGTTGTCCTGTGTAGAACGGATGGCAGTTGTTGCAAATTTCAACTGTGATGTTTTCTCCAACTGAACCTGTTTCAATTTCGTTTCCGCATACACATTTGATTACGGTTTTCTTATATTCCGGGTGTATTCCTTCTTTCATTTCCTACCTCTTTCTTTCAAGATTCCAAACTTGAATATTTGTGTATTTATTTCGACTAACTATAGTCTACAATGCTAAAAACATAAAATCAAGGGGGAGGGGTAAATATTGTTTCCAATGACTGCGTATGATTTGTACGATATTGTGTACAGGTGGGGTATATATTGTCACCGCAGGTTGCGTGTAATTTGTGCCTTATTACATATATTTACCCCTACCCCTACCCTTACCATTTTTTAAATATAAAAAATACTGCCAAAACTATTAATGCAAATCCGACAAGATAATTCCATTTGAACTGTTCTTTCAGGTAGAATATTGAAAATATGCTAAAGACAATCAGGGTTATGACTTCTTGTATGGTTTTTAGCTGTGCTGCATTGTAGGTTTCGTAACCAATTCTGTTTGCTGGGACTTGAAAACAGTATTCAAAGAATGCAATTCCCCAGCTTGCAAGTATAATAAGCCACAAGGCTCCGGATTTGAATTTCAGGTGCCCGTACCATGCAAAGGTCATAAAAATATTTGATATTGTCAATAAAAATATTGGTGTAATGGCTTTAATCATAGTAAATATCTCCTTTTATACTCATTAAATATATTATAGATTAAAGACAACGGCTTGACATGAAAATTTTTTCAAATATAATAAATTATACAAGCACACGCCGGCATAGCTCAATTGGCAGAGCAACGGTTTTGTAAACCGTAGGTTGTAGGTTCGAGTCCCATTGCCGGCTATTCTTTTGAAAGAATTCAATAATGAGGGTGTAGTAAGTTCCTTAAATGCTTTCTTTTAGAAGAAAACTCTGAACACAGGCCCTTGTGGCTCAGGGGTAGAGCACTCCCTTGGTAAGGGAGAGGTCACGAGTTCAAATCTCGTCAAGGGCAAATTTATAAAAACCTTACGAGAAAAATGAAAATTTAATACGGGTAGGTGGCCGAGTGGCTAAAGGCGACAGACTGTAAATCTGTTCTCGCGAGAGTACGGTTGTTCGAATCCACCCCTGCCCAAACTTTTAAAAAGGAGGCACAAGCCTTCTTTTTTTGTGCAGGGGATTGGATGAGAACCACAGATGGTGGTTCGGCGGATTTTGTGTAAGAGTGGAGTCGAGCGTTAGCGAGCGAACTCGAGTATGTGAGGACGAAGATTTGCGCCAACGAAGTGAAGCAAATCACTCGTCCGAGCGACAACATAATCCAAGACGAATCCACCCCTGCCCAAACTTTTAAAAAGGAGGCACAAGCCTTCTTTTTTTATGCAGGGAATTGGGTGGGAACCACATATTATAGGTGCGTATAAACGCACCCTTGCTTTACTATTGTTTTAAATGGATTTGACAAAAAATGCAAAAAAATTTAAAATGGCTTGCAAGAGATTATTTATTGAAAAGGAGAAATATTTTATGAAAAAGTTATTTATATACTTATTTTTAATTGCTGTAATTTGCGGTTTTTCTTGTGTTAAAGCGCAGGATTTATACACTGTTGAGGATGTTTTAAAAAATGTCAAATCAATAAGCAATATGTCCCCAGTCGCAAATAACGAAAATCAAAATACAATAACGAAAAGTATTGAGAAGTATAAACAAAGAAATATGAATTATTTTAATGCGCCAAAATCAATGGAAAAACCCAGGTTAATTCAAATGCACGCGTCTCAAAATGACGGAGTAAGCGCAGATAATGATGTGCCGATTTCGGATTTGGGGAGAGTTGAACTCCCTTGGTATAATGGGAATTACTTGGTTTGGAATACAGATACAGGGTATAATAGTTTGTATTTTGCTGCAGAATATGATAAAAACAAAGACTTCATTGGACTTGTTGCAATTTTGGACGATGATGGTGTTATACAAGCGAGCGAATATTTATTTGAGGACGATTGGTATGTCCCGTTAAAATCTGTTTTTATCTATTATAAAAAAGATAAAGCCGCTTTCTTGTATGATGAAAACAAAAATCTATTGATGTGTAATATTAATGGACTGCAAAAAATATGGAATTCAAATATAGTAAAAAATACAAATTTTATGAACCAGATTTTACCTAAATTTGATAATCCAAAAAGATATGTTGTTCCATATAAAGATTAAAATATAGAATAGGTGCGTATAAACGCACCTTACTTTACTGTTCAAATTACACACATAATTCTGCGGCGAGCTTATCGCTTATTTGGTTTTGTTATATGCTTCTGCCATTTGTTTTGCAATTTCAGAATTAAGGGAATCTGTTTGCGGTAATTTTAGCATCAAATCCGAAAAAGTCCCAGCGGGTTTATTTGTTTTTGTTCCCCAAGCCAGCGATAATGAAGATGCACTTCCGTCAGGATTGAAAGTATATTTCATTTCTTCATCAACGCAGCTCGGGTCATTGTAATACACATTGACAGAGCCGTCTTTTCCTCTTATTGCAGAATAGTAATTTGGTGTACTGCCTTGTAAATATGGACTGTTTATCATAATTTTTCCCCCATTACAAATTTTACTAAACTTATTTATATATAAACGCAAACAGTAAAATTTTTGCCGGTATTTGGAGCTTATTGGCTAAAACTTTTACATTTGTTTATAAAAATACCCCATGTGTTAATTTTACATGGGGGTTATTTTTTATTGTAATTGTGTAGTGTTATCTTTGACGAGCATAGAATATTGCTGCTGAATTTGCTTTGACTGTTTCTATTGCTTCTTTTACTTCAGGAACTTGTTTCAATCTCTTGTATATGTCCATTTGTGCTTCAATTTGCTCAGGTGTAAGGTGTGCGATGTCTGGTTCAAGTGCGGCTACTTGTTCGTTAAATCCTTTTAAATTGTGATTTCTACGAATTAGTGCATCTATTCTGTTATTCGGAATGACTTTGCTGTCAGAAACCATAACTTTTCCTACTCCCGGAACCACTCTTTCTACAAAACCTTCTACTGCTTGTAATCCACTCATTTTTTCCCCTTTCATTTTCTAATTATTATCTGGCTCTACTTTTTGTATATACTATATTAAATACGAACAAAAATAAATTTGCTATTTTTTTACAGAAATCTTAAGTTCTATTAAGTAAATATAATTTTAAAGAGTACGGCAGAGTTCATTATCCAACTCTGCCGTGTGTGCTATTTATTAAGATTCGGTTTTAATAGCCATCTTAAAAGGTGTGTTATATTCGTAGTAAAATCTCTAAAAATATTTTTTGCTATTTTGTATTTCTATTTTTTACAAAACTTAATAACTGTTCACTTTTTTTTAGTTATTATAGAGATATAGAAAAGGAGTAGATATGCCAATAGATTTTAACCCTAATGCAGTGCCTAATAATGGCGTAAATTTTTTCCGCAGACCTTGTATACAGTCTTTTTTGCATACAAATTATAAACCTGATAGTTTTGAAAAAACTCAGTCTGTTGAGTCTGTTACAGGTAACGCTTATGAAGGTCTCAAAATAGATCAAAAGGATTTTGGTACAATTCAGAAAACAGGAGAACAGGCAAAACTTTATACTCTTACTAACAAAAATGGTGCAAGTGTGGATTTATCAACATTCGGAGCGACTATTACATCTATAAAGATTCCTGATAAAGACGGGAAAATAGTTGATGTGACTCAGGGTTATGATAACGTAACCCCATACGAAACCGCTCCTGTCGGTCATGCCGGGGGAACTATCGGACCTGTTGCAAATAAGATTAATAATGGTGAATTTACCATAAATGATGAAACATATCAGCTTGAAAAAAATAAAGATAACGGAAAAACTCATTGCCACGGCGGAAGTGACGGTTTTGATTTGAAAAATTGGACACCGAAAATACTTTCTGACGGCATCGAATTCACATATAACAAAAAAGATATGGAAAACGGGTATCCGGGGAACGTGGAAGCAAAAGTTGTATATAAGTTTGTCAATGATAACAATTTGCATATACAGTATTCCGCATCAACTGATAAAGATACACTTATCAATATGACAAATCATACGTATTTCAATTTGGACGGAGCCGAAAATACTCAACAAAATTCAGTGTATGATCATATCGTTACTTTGCCGAATTCATCTTCCTTTACGAAGAATAACGAAATAGCAATTCCGACAGGTGAAATTGTAAATGTTGAAGGCACTCCTTTTGATTTTAGAACCCCTAAAAGAATAGGTGATGTGATAGATTCTGAATCTGATCAGCTAAAAATCGGCTCAGGATTTGACCAGAATTATTGTATTGATAATTACGACGGGAAAACTTTAATTGATATTGCAGATGTAAAATCTCCAAAGACAGGTATAAATTTGAAGGTATCTACAAATCTTCCGGGATTTCAATTCTACAGTGCAAATCATTTAGGCAAATCTGCTCAGCCTATGGGAAAACACGGTTCACGTTATGAAAAACGCTCCTCATTTTGTGTAGAACCTCAATTCTATCCAAATGCAATAAATACCAAAGAATTTGAGGAAAAAGGGATTCTGAAAAAAGGTGAAACATATTCCAGAGAAATAGTTTACTCTTTTTCAACGGATAAATAAAAAGTATTTTATTTTAAACAAGAATGGCGGCTGCAAATTGCAGCCGCCATTCTTGTTATTTGAAATATTATATATCTCTGTATGAACCGTCAAACTTGTTGTTATAAGTTGTATGAAGTTGTTCGTGAGCTTTATGAGAGCCCGGATGTTCATAGTATTCATTATACAACTTTTGAATAGATGGATTCATATGAGATTTTCTTAACGGAAGTTCTGTATCTTCTTTATACAGACCGTCAGCACGTTTGCCTTTAATCGAAGTATCATCGCAGCTTCTAGGTTGTCCGCCGCCATTGATACATCCGCCAGGACAAGCCATAACTTCAAGCATATGGAAGTTTGCAGAGCCGTTTTTAATTTCTTGGATAGCTTTTTCAGCTTCTTTAAGAGTAGAAACAACTCTGACAACAACTTTAGTGCCTTTTATGTCAAGTTCTACAGTCTTAGAACGGTTAGAAGTACCTCTCATTTCTTTGATATCAACATCTTTAAGGACTTCGCCTGTAGCGTATTCATAAGCTGTACGAACTGCTGCTTCTGCTACACCGCCTGAAGCTCCGAATATTGTTCCGGCACCTGTATATTCTCCGAATGGAGAATCGTTTCCTTCCGGTTGAAGTTCCTTAAAGTTGATACCTGCAGATTTAATCATTTTACCAAGCTCTTTTGTTGTTAAAACGATATCTGTATCAGGGCGTCCGTTTTGATAAAATTCAGGACGTTTGCATTCGTATTTTTTAGCCGTACAAGGCATAATTGCAACGATACTTAATTCTTCTCTAGGAACATTGAATGTCTTAGGCATTAATTCTACCAATGCTGCAGACATCATTCCCATTGGAGATTTACAGCTTGATAAGTGATTAAGCATATCAGGATGATACATTTCCAAATATTTAACCCATGCAGGGCAGCATGATGTGAATATTGGTAAGTTTTGACCTGATTTCAATCTTTCTAAGAACTCTGTTGCTTCTTCCGTAATTGTTAAATCCGCGGAGAAGTTTGTATCAAATACATAGTCAAAACCAAGTCTGCGGAATGCAGCGTTGATTAGCCCGATAGTATTTTCACCCGGTTCTAAACCGAACATTTCACCTAAAGCTACACGAACTGAAGGTGCAATTTGAACGGCTACCTTTTTATTCGGGTTGTTGATTTCATCCCAAACTTTATCGATATCATTTTTGATTGATAAAGCACCTGTCGGGCAAACTGCAACGCATTGACCGCAGTTTACACAGTCCACTTGACCTATTGGTCGTCCGTTCATAGGTTGAACTAAAGTTTTAGAACCTCTGTTAGCAAAGCCTAAAACTGAGTGACCTTGGAATTCTGAGCAAGCTCTTACGCAAGCACCGCAAAGAATACACTTGTTAGGGTCTCTAACAAATGACGGGCTGCTATCATCAACCGGCAAGTATTCTTTTTCTGCTTTATCAGGGAATCTGATATCTTTGATATTGTATTCTTCAGCATATCTTTGAAGATCGCAATCTCCGGATTTGTCGCAGGTTAAGCATTTTCTGTCATGGTTTGCAAGAAGCAATTCAAGAACTGTTTTTCTGATTCTTCTGACTTTTTCGGTATTTAGATATACTTTTATACCTGCTTCCGGCGGCATTGTACAAGATGAATTGATAATCTTTCTGCCGTTCGGGTATTCAACTTCAACTACGCACATTCTGCAAGCCCCGAATGATGTTAAATCAGGTCTGTAACAGAATGTAGGAACATTCATTCCTGCTTTACGGATTACTTCAAGAAGGTTTGGTTCGTTTGAAAACTCAACCTCTTTACCGTCAATTATTAATGTTTTCTTATCTGTCATAATTATTTTCCTCTTATTGTTGATAAGTATTTAAGTAGTTAAGTAGATAGGTTCATTTCGCATATTCAATTTAAATAATATTTTAAAGAACTTACCTACCTATTTACTTATCTACTTTACGACTTTACTCCAATACAATTGCTTTGAATGGACAATTTGTTAAACAAGCTTCACATTTAATACATTTTGATTGATCAATATGATGAGGTTGTTTTATTTCACCTGAAATTGCTCCAACCGGACAATTTCTTGCACATTTCGTACAACCTTTACACAAATCTTCATTGATAACAATCTTCTTCATTGCGGTACAAACACCTGCAGGGCATTTGTGATCTTTAATATGTGCGATGTACTCATCTTTGAAGTATTTTAGTGTAGATAATACCGGATTTGGTGCTGTTTTACCAAGACCGCATAAAGAACCGTCTTTGATAGTATGTGCAATTTCTTCTAACAAATCCAAATCTTCCATTGTTGCTTTGCCTGCAACAATTTTTTCTAATATGCGAAGCATATTTTTTGTACCTTCACGGCAAGGAACACATTTCCCGCAAGATTCATTTTGAGTAAAGTTCATGAAAAATCTTGCAACTTCAACGATACAAGTGTCTTCAGCCATAACAACCAAACCGCCTGAACCTACCATCGCTCCTGCTTTGATTAAGTTGTCATAGTCCATAGGAATATCCAAATGTTCTTCCGTCAAGCATCCGCCCGAAGGACCGCCGATTTGAACTGCTTTGAATTTCTTGCCGTTGCGAATTCCGCCGCCGATATCAAACACGATTTCTCTTAATGTTGTACCCATTGGCACTTCAATAAGACCTGTATTATTTACTTCTCCTGTAAGTGCGAATGTTTTCGTACCCTTTGAAGTCTCGGTACCCATAGAACTGAACCAATCAGCACCTTTTAGAATAATTACAGGTACGTTTGCCAGAGTTTCTACGTTATTGATTAATGTAGGTCTGCCAAACAAACCTTTGTTAGCAGGGAATGGAGGTTTTGGACGAGGCATACCTCTTTCACCCTCGATTGATGCGATAAGAGCTGTTTCTTCACCGCAAACAAATGCTCCTGCACCTTCTTTAATATGGATAGTGAAGTTAAAATCAGTACCCATAATGTTTTTGCCTAAGAAATGTCTGCTTTCTGCATCTGCAATTGCGCGTCTCAGACGTTTAATTGCAAGAGGGTATTCTGCACGAACATAAATATATGCTTCATCTGCTCCAACTGCAAAACCTGCAATAGCCATACCTTCTAACAGCTTGTGAGGGTCACCTTCCATAACAGATCTGTCCATGAATGCGCCAGGGTCGCCTTCATCACCGTTACATACGACATATGATTTGCCGCCTCTGTTTGCCGCAGTGAACTTCCACTTCATACCTGTTGGGAAGCCTCCGCCTCCTCTACCTCTAAGTCCTGATTTTATAATTTCATCAATTACCGCATCAGGATTTCCTTGAGTTAAAACCTTTGATAAAGCTTCATAACCTCTAACAGCAATTGCTTCATCTATATTTTCGGCATCAATTTCACCACAATTTGCAAGAGCTGTTCTTGTTTGTTTTGCGTAGAAATTGATATCTTCATTTTTACGAACCTTTTGTTGGGTATGAGGGTCTGTATATAATAATCT
>JAFUUT010000068.1 GCA_017477685.1 bacterium
AACAAGCATATGAAGGTATGAAAGAAATGACAATTAAAACCTTTAAGAAAAAAGGTGATGACATTGTTAATATGAACTTAGCATTAATAGATGCTGCAATTAACGCAACAGAAGAAGTTGTTGTACCGGCTTCTTTAGACGGTGTTGCACATGCTGATCACGTTGAAATGATTCCTGCTGATGCGGATGAATTTGCTAAGAAGATTATTGAACCGTCAATGAGACAAAAAGGGGATGATATCCCTGTTTCTGCAATGAGTGTTGACGGTGTTATTCCTACAGGTACAGCTTGTCTTGAAAAACGTGGTATTGCTCCTCGCGTTCCAAAATGGAACAGTGAAACATGTATTCAATGCGGAATTTGCGCATCTGCTTGTCCTCACGCTGCAATCAGAACAAAATTGGTTGAAGAAAAGGATTTGGCAAATGCTCCTGCGTCATTTAATACAGTTGATGCAAAACCAAACGATCACGGTGAAAAATTCAAAGTTCAAGTATACTGCAAAGATTGTACAGGCTGCGGTGTTTGTGTAGACCAATGTCCGATGTCAAAAGTTGCAGGAAAAGAAGCACTTACCTGGTCTTCAATTGAAGCCGAAGAAGCTGCAGGTGAAGATGCAAACGAAAAATTCTTTGACGAGTTACCTGATAACGTAATGGGTAAAAATACAATTAAAACTATTAAAGGCGCTATGCTAAGAAAACCGTTATTCGAATTCTCAGGTGCTTGTGCAGGTTGCGGCGAAACTCCATATGTTAAATTAGTTTCACAATTATTTGGTGAAAACGCAATCGTTGCAAACGCAACAGGCTGTTCATCAATTTACTCTGGTACTTTCCCGACAATTCCTTATACAAAAACAAAAGAAGGCAGAGGTCCGGCTTGGGCTAATTCATTATTTGAAGATAATGCTGAATTTGGTTTTGGTATGAGATTGGCAGTTGATACTAACAGAGAACTTTTAAAAGAAAATGTTGAAAAAGTTCTTGCTAATCCGAATGCTAAAGCTGATGTGAAAGAAGCTTTAGAAAACGCTATGGCGCATTGGGATAATTCAAAAACTCCTGAAGCAGTTGAAGCTCAAAATAAAGTTAAAGAAGTACTTGCAAAACATCAGGATGATATGTGTCCGACCTGTGCTAAAATCCAAGAACTTCAAGACTACTTTACAGATAAATCAGTATGGATTATCGGTGGTGACGGATGGGCTAACGATATAGGATACGGCGGTATTGACCATGTTCTTGCTCAAAATAAGAATGTAAACATCCTTGTACTTGATACAGAAGTATACTCAAATACAGGCGGTCAAGCTTCTAAATCAACTCCAACAGGTGCTGTTGCAAAATTTGCTACAGGCGGTAAGAGAACTTATAAAAAGAACATGGGCTTGATGAGTATGTCTTACGGTTATGTTTATGTTGCTTCAGTTGCATTAGGTGCAGACAGAGCTCAAACTCTTAAAGCATTCCAGGAAGCTGAGGCATACAACGGACCGTCAATCATCTTTGCTTATGCTCCATGTATTGCTCACGGTATTGATATGTCTAAAACTCAGACAGAGCAAAAACGTGCGGTTGAAGCAGGATACTTCCCGCTATACAGATACAATCCTGAAGCAGAAGTTCCGTTCACTTGGGATGCAAAAGAACCAAAAGCTGATTACCAAGAATTCATCAGATCAGAAGGACGCTATAAGTCATTACTTAAAACAAATCCTGAAGCTGCTGAAGAATTGTATGCTCAGGCTCAAAAAGATGCCGCTACAAGAATGGATGTATATAAGGCAGTCGGCGCATTGTTAAAATAGCAATCAGCTAATATATTATAAAATCCCTTTTTCAACTATGGAAAAGGGATTTTTATTGTTACAATAATTTTACAATATTTATATTTATAGCAAAATTTTTTATTCACGAGTTTATATATGGCATATTGATACATGAAATTGCATAAACATTATTGAAAGAAACAGCAAATGAAAATCCAATCGAATTATGTCAATAACTATAAAGCTCAACCTGCATTCAAAGCTCGTTTTTGCACCGAAGATGCTGAAACAAGAGATAATTTAATAAGTTTGGCTCATGCGGGTACTTATAGAGCGGATGATTACAATGCAAAAGCTATTTGGGCTTTAATCAATGAATTAGAAAAGATTGATACAGATGACAAACTTTTGGTAACATGGAATAAAAGCCGCGAACAAGATGAAATTAAAATATCAAATTGTGTAAGACCTGATGATTCTACCCCGGTCACCTTGGTAATAAAAAAGTATTACACGGATGAATACTGGGGTACACATTGCAGTTATTATATAAAAGACGATTGGAAAAAAGAACTTCAACTTATCGATGAAGATACTTATTATGATAAAGTTGCTAGCGCGTTATACAGAGCTATTTTTAGTTCCGAGGGATTACGAGCATTATTCCCGGCTCCACGTAATTACCAGTTAAAAGAAGATTATAGGAAAACAATTAACAGGTATGCCAATGATTTGGATAAACTGGTGGATAGACCCGGAGTGATTTCTGAAATCGAAATGATAGATAATATAAATAATCAATTCGACAATTTGTCCCGCCAGTATGGTAACGCAGATAAAGAAATGCGTAAAATTCTTGATAAAAAATTACACGAATTAGATGAAGAAATAAAAAAAAATCACAAACTTCGTATGGACTTAGGCTTAATGGCAGATACAGCCAGAGTAAGTTACGTATGCACAAAAATTGACACCATGGCATAAACAAAAAGGCAAAACGATATGAAAATCATACCGAATTACAATAATACTATTCACACACAACCTGCATTCAGAGCAAGTTTTGATTTTAAAGATGCAGAAACAAGAGAACTTTTGAAAATATTTACTTACACTTATCCAACGACTTGTAATGGAGATCACAACGCAATAATGATTTGGTCATTAATGAAAGAATTAGAAAAAATTGATTCTAATGATTTACTGACCATAAGATTTGAAAAAGCTGACAGCGATCATCTTCTCCTTTATGGTAATCTTATAATACAAAACAAGAAAACAAAAAATTCAATTACTATTGAAATATTACAAGGTTTAAGAGATGGATTCGGAGGTAAAGAGATTGATTTTGATTTAATAATTGATGACAATAAGAAAAGGGTCACTTTAAATATTGATGAACCTTCTTCTTTGTATGCTTCTAATATCGCAGAACATTTATATTATGCTATTTTCAGCGACTACGGAATGTTTAAATTATTTAATATACATCCTCGTGATGGAATAATACCCCGCCATACTGATAGTTTAGACATGTTAACAAATATACCGGATGAAAGAATTAAATTGAGACAAAAAATAGATAAACAAATTTACAAATTAAAAAAACGATATAGGAATGCGGATAATAAAGAGTGCGAAAGACTTAAAGTAAAAATAGACAAATTGCACGAAGAAAGATGCAATATTCGTCAACAGTATGTTTGGACAAAAATTGACCTTATGGGCTAAGATATATTGAAAAACACCAAAGTATTTATCTTTGGTGTTTTTTATATTAATTAAATAAACTATCTAACAAGTCTAACAACCAGCCTAAAAGACCTCCGCCTCGACGTCTTCTGCCGCCGCCACCTGAACCGTCATCATCCCCATCATCGCCTTCGTCGCCAAGGTTGTCGTCATCTCCATTATCATCAGGGTCAGGATCAGATGCCGGCGGGGTTATAGTTGCGTTCAAAGTAGCAAGGTCAGAGTTCCCGTTACCCTCAAATTTGTTTCTTGTACTAATGCTATTCATATCAAAGACAAATGCTGCGCAGTTGAAAGGATTAGCTTCAGCATCACAACTTGTATTATATGCTGTTAATACGCTTGTTCCATCCAACAAGACAAAACCTAAAACATTTGTGTTCTCTGCCCAATTTTTCCCTAATGATGTTGAATCATTAAAAATATCAATACTTAGCTCCTCCCCGTCAACAGAGAATTTTTTGGGGAAACATCCGTTTAAGTTATCGTTTGAGCAAACCTGCACTATTTTAGCAGATTTTTTTAGAGCATTTACAAATTCCTCGGTAGAATTGTGAGATTGCAGCTCATCATCGGCTCTTAACCTTTGAATAGCTTGTACCAAAAGTGCAGACTCTTTTTTGTAGTTGTTTCCAAATCGAACCCTGTTAATTTGGTGAATTAATGTCGGAAGTGTTAATACCGCAATAACACCAATAAGTCCCATCGTAATTAATACCTCTGCCAAGGTAAAACCCTTTTTCATGTTTTTATACATATTAATAACCTTATGTGATTTCCAACTATATTTATTATAATACATTTGGGTATACTTTTTCAAGTGCAATATTATATGTTATAATCAAAAACAGACAAGGGGAGATAACCATGCTGAAAAAATTATTGAATATAAAAACAATTATATTTGTATTATTAACAGTAGCATTCATCTTAACTGCACCTAAAATTATAGGGCTTTTGTTGATGTTGTTTGCATCATTTGTTCTTGCAGCTGCGTTAAACCCTTTTGTAAACAAGCTAGAGAGTAAATTCAAAAATAGATCTTTGGCTGCAATAGTTTCATTGCTGATTGTTTTTGTTCTCATTATAGTGCTTATCCTCCCTATTATTATAATGGGGGTCAAGGAAGTTGAAGTTGTTGCAACTATTTTGCCTGAAAAGCTGCTTAAGTTTTACCAATCAGCAGTAAATTTCTGCATATACGGACACTCTTTATCTGATATTATACCGACTGAAAATATTATAAATGCATCGCCGGATGTCGCACAAGGATTATTCAATCATCTGAGCAATATTACCCTCGGATTTTTCCAGATGTGCTTTTTCGGAATTATGCTGACTATGTTTGTATTTTATATTATTGTGGACAAGCATTATTTAAAATCAAAATTTATAGAGTTTTTCCCGCCGCACTTTAAAAGCAAGGCTGAATCTATTTTGTACGATATCACATCGAAAGTCGGCAACTATATTAGAGCGCAAATCCTGTCTATGTTTGCGGTTGGTCTGATGATTACAATTTCGGTTGCAATTTTAGGTATTGATTATCCGGTGTTGCTCGGTTTGATTGCCGGAATTTGCGATATTATTCCTATTCTTGGGCCTTCAATTGCTTTGGCTGTAATTATTATGGTGGCATACCCACTTGGTATTGTAAAAATAATTCTTGCGATAATATTGTTCTTAACTGCACAACAGCTTTCTAATTATGTAATCAGACCGTTTTTGTTCGGGAAGTTTATGAAGCTTCACCCTATAACAATACTTGTTGCACTTGTCGTTGCCCAAGAATTTCTTGGAATTTGGGGAGTAATTCTATCACCTGCAATTGCAGCTACCGTTTGTGTATTGTTTGATGAGTTATATTTAAATCCTATTAATGAAAAAGAGCAGGATAATGGTGTTGAGCAATAACTCGAATGATATATATCTATACGAACGCCACCTCGATAAAAATCCGGATTTA
>JAFUUT010000069.1 GCA_017477685.1 bacterium
CCAAAGTTTCGTTGTTTGTTTGTTTAACTCTTGCATTCCCTGTCAAAACAAGTTTTTTCAAGTCGCCGTTTTTATCTGTAGTAATTTCGGCTCCGTTAGAAAATGTTTCGATATCTTTATACAACATTGTAACAGCTCCGGATGCTGTCATAACTCCGGTTTTTGTGTTGTATTCCTGAGAGTTTGCGTTGATGACAACAATAGGGGTTTTACCGTCAAAAACTACTGATTGTGTATCTCCTTCCGCTCTTATTATTTTATTTATTAAAGAGACTTTTAAGATATTAGCTTTTACTTCTCTTTTTTTATTCTTTTTAATCTCGAAAGCATATGGCTTGTCATAAAATGTTGCAGTATCAAGTTGTTGTTTATCTGTGATATTCACATCCGCACTGTCTCCGACCACTTTCATGTCATCCACCGTAACTTTTACATCTCCGCTGAATTTAATTTTTTGGTCAGATTCTACATAATTCTGATTTTTTGATTCAATAATCAAATCAGAAGCCATTACAACGCTTGTTAATAAAAATATTGCGCAAATAACTGTAAGTATCTTTTTCATATTATTTTTTATCCTCATAAACTTTTGATACGGTGTTTCCTTCAATTTTGAAACTTTCATAGTCAGGGCTTATAGTGATTTTATCTGCTGTTGAAACCAGCTGGTTTGCTTTTCTGACTTTGACATGTCCTTCTGCAATTATAGGAGAACGGGAATTTAACCACACCAATTTATCTGCATTTAGTGTAATTCCGTCTTTTAACACAATAAGAGTATCTTCGTACAACGTAATTGCTTTAGTGTCAGAGTTATATGTACCTTTTGAAGATTTAAGGCTCATGGAAACTTCATTATCTTTATAGAAATTCGCCAGCACTCCATCCAGTTGTGCTACACCGTTATTACTGTTCCAACGTCCGGTATCACCGTATATTTCCCAATATTTTTGGTCATTTTTAGTTTCAGTCAAAATAACTCCATGAACTAAAGCCTTTTGTTCATCTTGATTTCCGGTTACTTGCTGTCTGTTGAAATCATGCGTAATAACTTTTGCACTGATAAATGCCCACAGCAATACTCCTGTAATAGCAAGTATTACAGATGTATAAAGCCTTTTTTTCTTCGGTATATTTTTCCAATCCATAACGAAATATTATCACAAAATCAAACTAAAGTCGCTAAATTATTAATTTTCTCTTAATATTTACGCGTGTAGTCATGTTTGTAATATAATAAGCATGTATTATTTAAAAGACGAGGGAAAAGAGGATGACATTAAGATATGATTGCGGAGAGGTAATTACAGCCATGGTCACTCCTATGGATTCTAAAGGAGTAATCGATTATGACAAGGTGGAATCTCTTGCAAAACATTTGATAAATAACGGCAGTGATGCTATTTTGGTCGCAGGAACAACAGGTGAGTCTCCAACTTTGACTAATGAGGAAGAAAGAGAACTCATCAGTACTGTGAAAAGAGCTGTTGAAAATAAGGCAAAAGTTATTTTGAGTGCAGGTTCAAATTGTACTCAAACGGCTGTTCAGTTTACTAAAAATGCCCAAAAAGAAGAAGCGGATGCAATATTGTCTGTTGTACCTTATTATAACAAGCCGAATCAAAGAGGGCTTATTGAACATTTTTCAGCAGTTGCGGAAGCTACTGATTTGCCTGTAATTCTTTATAATATCCCGTCAAGAACAGGTATAAGTATCGAGCCTGCAACAGTTGCTTATTTGGCGTCTAAGTATGAAAATATTGTCGGAATCAAACAAAGCTGCGGAGATATGGATAAACTTTCCGAGATGAAGATATTGTGTCCGGAAGGTTTTGTTTTGTATTCCGGAGATGACAGTTTGACTTTGCCTATGATGGCAATAGGTGCGCATGGTGTAATTTCCGTTGCATCACACTTATTCGGTTCCGAAATCAAATCTATGATAAGAAACTTTAAATCAGGTAATATAATGGCTGCACGCAATATGCACAAAGCATTATTCCCTGTGTTTAAACACTTGTTTATGGCGCCGAATCCAATTCCTGTGAAAGCTGCATTGGCTTATAAGGGATTGATTGAAGAATATGTAAGACGTCCTTTATCTTTGTTAGATGAAGATGAAAAAATAGATTTATATAAAATTATAGATCAAGTAAAACAAGATCTTGAAAATGTGGAATAGTATTTTAGTAGCTATATAAGAGGGTAGAAAATTGAAAAACAAAATTTTAATGTTCTGGGCGATTGTAATATTAGTAATTGCGTCTGTCATTACAATTTACAAAAAACCTACAAAGCTTGGACTTGATTTGGTCGGAGGTTCAAGAATTATGCTTGAAGCTCAAACCACTCCTTCAGTTCCAAAAATTACTCCTGAAACTATGAACCGTTTGCAAACAGCGATTGAAAACCGTGTTAACAAGCTCGGTGTATCAGAAACAACGGTTGCTCAAGTAGGAGACAAAAGATTATTAGTTGAAATTCCGGGTGTTATGGATTCAAAAGAGGCTGAACAAATTTTAGGAAAGACAGCACAATTAGAATTCAAACAGCCTGTGCTTGATGAAAACGGAAAAATAAAAACGGATTCTGTTACGGGGCAGATAATGTGGGAACCTGCTGGATTGACAGGTGAAGATTTGAAAGATGCAAATTTGAGTACAAATCAGGCAGGTCAATGGACAGTTAATCTTGAATTCAATGCGAAAGGTGCTACTACATTCGGGGAATTAACTTCTAAACTTGTAGAAAAACCTATGGCAATATATTTTGACGGGGATCAGATTTCAGCCCCTGTAATCAGAGAACCTATTTACGGCGGTAAAGCAGAAATTACCGGCGGTGATTCCGGATTTTCTCCGGAGGAAGCTCAAAGAATGGTTGATTTGTTAAAAGCCGGAGCTTTACCTGTTCCGTCTGATATTATTCAAGAAAATACGGTTGGTCCTACTTTGGGGGCGGCAAGTATTGAAAAATCAAAAGTTGCAAGTATCATAGGTATGGGTTTGGTAATGCTGTGTATGGTTATGTTCTATGACGTACCGGGCTTA
>JAFUUT010000070.1 GCA_017477685.1 bacterium
AGCCGTGCAAACACATAACGGCAATCCTAAAATTTCATTCAACACCAGCCTTAATACACACCCGACAAAAGATGCAAACGTCATAAGCCCTACAATATATAAAGGTTTTTCTCTGGCAGGGCTTTTAGGATTAGAAAGTTCCGTAAACATTACAATCAATGGAGGTGCCAGAAAATAAATCTGATGTGTTTTAAATGGCAAAAGCGCTATAAGCCCAAATACCATCAAAAGTTTTGCCCATTTTATTACTTGCTTTTTAACCTCAAATTCACACGGAACAAAATTATTAACAGGCCTAAAATGATATTTTTCCATAAGCCACTGCGCAAAAATTATTATTAATGACATCAAAGAAACGGATATAGGGTATATCCAACTGTTTGTCCTTAAATAAACCGGTAATATACAAGCAGAAATTATCGGAACAAAGTTTGTTTTAAACAATGTCAAAATAAAACCCGTGAAAGCGAAACAAAAACATACCTGAAATATTAATGGTAGAGCACAAAATTTTACGACTAACACCCCAAACAACGCAGCTAATGACATCAAAATAAAAATACGCCTTTTATTAGTCATCCAAGGCTGCTTTTCGCTAACCCACGCACCAATTGTCAAAGCACAAATCTCAGGGAAAATAATTTCTGACTCATGCGAAATTTCGGCAACAAAAACCATTACAAATGCCATTATTATCCCAAATATGTATCTTTCTATCCTGATTCTTTTTAATACTTCGGCTTTCACAAAACTATAATAGAATAATGGCAAAAAAATATAAATACTTTATCCGCACGATACAAAAAATGTTATATTATGAGATAATTTCACATAAGTAATAAGATAAGAGGTTTATAATATGGAAGTAGCACTTAAAAGAATCGGATTAGACGGTTTATACGTGACAGCTGCAGGAAGATTAGATTTAGACAGCGCTGTAGAGTATGGTACAAAGATTAAAGATTTTATTGAAGACAGCGAAGAAGCAATCTTAGATGTAACCCTTGATTTTTCGGAAATTACATTCATCTCAAGTTTTGGTTTAAAGGTAATTTTGGAGATATATAAACAACTTAAGGCTCAAAACGGTGCATTAAAACTCAAAAATGTTTCTGAACAATTAAAGAATTCATTTAAAATGGTCGGATTTGATAAATTTTTAGTATTTGAATAATGTTTAAAACGGTTAAATCAAAAATACTTGCAATAGCAGTAACAATACTGGCGTTCCTGATGCTTGCTTCAGTATGCCACGTTTATTTGGCTCGAATGAACACAAAACAGCTTATGGTTCAAAATTACAAATTTTCAATAACCGCAAGTCCTTTCATTCAAAATATTAAAAACAAAATCGTGAGTACGGAAGATAACCTTAAAAGTTTATCACTAATCGGAAGTTTATATTATAAAACAGACAGAAGTAATGAACTGACTGATAGGGTTATAACAAGAATTTTCGAAAATTATCCTCAGACTTTGGGCGGAGGGATATGGTTTAAACCTTATATCATCAACAAGTCAAAAAAATATGTTTGCTTTTATGCATTTAGAGATAAAAATAATAAAAT
>JAFUUT010000071.1 GCA_017477685.1 bacterium
AACCCCCTTACTATTTTGTTTAAATATTTGAATTTGTTTTTTGAAATTTTTATCTATTTCAATTATATTATCCAACTTTTCGTCAATTTTTATCAACCCTTCAGTACCGTCTCCGGGAATAACAAAGTTTTTAGGCAGTTCATCCCATGTGCTAACTTCTTTTGTTGCTCTGTCAAGATTAAAGAAGATTTCATCAAAATCTTTGAATATGGTATTAAATAGACTCATAACTTTACTTAGTCTTGTGGAATCTTTTGCTTGAATTATTTTATCGCTATTGTTATCTTTTGGCGGATATATTTCAAGAGATTTTGATCCTCCGAGTCCTGAGCCTTCAACAGTAGCAATAGAACCTGTCGGAAGAGTTAAATCTTTTTGTGTAATGATAAATTTTACGTATAAATCTGATGATACTATTTGAATTTTTGTAACATGCCCTATTTGTATTCCCAAAAATCTCACAGGTGAACCTACAATCAAGCCGTCAACATCCTGCATAAATATTTGATAACTTTTATATTGACTTTGCTTCTTGTGATTGTGATACCTTATTCCAAAAACGCAAAGAGCAATAATTATCAGCCAAATAACAAACTCAACCCATGCATATACTCTTATGTTATCAAATTTCTTCATGGTTATTATTATACACAAAATATACTTTTTAAGTTATTATGTAACAATGAAAGACTTGATTAAATCGATTATATATGAAATTTGGTCCTATTTTGTACCTGAAAAATTGAGTTATGAAATTACAGGCAGCTGTAAAAAATGCGGCAAATGCTGCAATTATATGTATAGTGTGGATACATACACAGAAAAAGAATTCAAAATTATGCAGATGATTTTCCCGAAGTATAAAAGATTTTATATAAAAGGGAGAGATGATGAGGGGAATTTAATCTTTGCGTGCAAACTTGTGACCCCTGATGGGTTGTGCTCTGATTACAAGCATCGTTTAAGGATGTGTAAAAATTATCCCGCAAAAAGAATAAATTATCCCGGAAAGCTTCACGATGGCTGCGGATACAAAGTTAATACAAAAAATTTTGAAGATTATATAAAATAATGCAAATCTTTTGAGATTTTATTATAATAGCTTTATGTATGAAATAAAAAAACAAATATATTTGAACTTTACAAAAAATCAAAAAGCATCATTACTTACATACTTGCGTGCAATGGTAAAAAATTCTCCGACTTTATCTTCTGAGGATATATGGGAGAAATTTGTTTATGACGAAAAATATTATCTTGAAATGGATTGTTCAAGATTTGAATTTTTAAAAGATATAATTGACGATGATAGTTTTAAATCGGATACGATGAAATATATCAAAGAATGCAAAAAGTACTATGAATACAAAGAAAAGCAGCGTCCGATTATAGAGGCTAATAAAGCTTACGAAAAACAAAAACGGAAGTTTTTGAAAGAAGTTAAAATGTCAAAAGAGCCGCCTACCAAAAAACAATTGTATTATTATGACAGACTATGTAAAAAATACGGACTTGAAAGGCGTGAACTGGAATCAAAACTTGATGCCAGAAATGAAATTGATAAAATAATTAACGAGCATAATGAATATTATATGAATATTTCAAAAGAAGCAGAAGAAAATATAGAGGAATAATAATGTTAATAACGGATATTGTAAAAATATTAACTGATGCGGGTATTGAAGAAAAAGAAGCGAATGTTGAAGTTAAACTTTTTTTAGAACATTTTGCAAATTATGGTGTTGCGGATATTATTATGGGAAAAAAATTAACGCAGGACAAACTTAAAATAGTAGAAGAAAAAGCGAAATATCGTGCATCTACCCGTCAACCCATTCAATATATTCTTGGTGAAGCAGATTTTATGGGTGAAAAGTTTATAGTAAATCCGTCCGTTTTGATTCCGCGTGATGAAACGGAGATACTTGTCAGAAAAGCGATTGAAATTATTCAAAAAGAAGGATTTAAAAATATTCTTGATATGTGTACAGGTTCCGGTTGCATTGCCTGTATGATAGCAAAAAATACTTCTGCAACCGTAATTGGCTCTGATATATCGGTTGAAGCAATAGAGGTTGCATTCAAAAATATGGAGAAAATGGGGTTATATAATCGTGCGTTGTTTAGAAAATCAGATTTGTTCTCTATGATTAGAGAGGATGAAAAATTTGATATGATTGTTTCTAATCCGCCTTATATTCCAATATCCGAGAAAAAATCCATTCAAAAAGAAGTGACTTATGAACCGGATTTAGCCTTGTATACAAAGGATGAAAAAGGTTTGGAGTTTTATGAAAAAATAATTGCACAAGCTCCTAAATATTTGAATGCGGGCGGATACTTATTATTTGAACTGGGAATCGGTGAAAGTCATGACGTTGCAGAACTTATGGATAATGCGGGTTTTAAATCAATACAAGTGATAAAAGATTTGGCAAATATTGACAGAGTTATTTTAGGTAAGTTGATTTAAATTATACGGGTAATTTTACACAAAATTCCGTGCGGACATTTTCTTCACTGGTAACGGTAATTTCTCCGCCGTGGGCTTGTGTTATTGCTTGTGACAGATATAAACCTAAACCGGTTCCGACTTTTCTCAATTTTTTTGCTGCGGAATAGTATTTGTTAAATATCATTGGGATTTCTTCTTTTGAGATTCCTTGTCCGAAATCTACTATAGAAATTGTTTTATATCCCGGAATTTCGCCAAGATGTACTTCAATATCCTTTTTGGTATGGCTGTGGTCAATTGCATTATTTAGTAAATTTTTTACAACTCTATGTAGTTGAAGTGCATCTGCATTGATTGTCATATCATTTTTTGTTTCTTCAAATTTGATTTGTATTCCCGCCGCTTTTGCAAGAGGCTGCATTTCTTCTACTATAGATGTTATAAACGGATTGAGATTTAAATTATCTTTTGATAATTCTATTCCTTTGTCGCTAATTTTGTATGTATCTAAAAGAATTTGAACAAGATTTAAAAGCTCTTTATTTGAAGCTTTCATATTAGACAGAGCATATTCTTGTTTTTCGGAAATATCTCCGAATTTTTTACTAAGGAATAATTCTATCATATTTGAGGCTGCAACAATCGGAACTTTTAGGTC
>JAFUUT010000072.1 GCA_017477685.1 bacterium
ATGCTCGGAGACAGGGCTAAGAATTTGGATAATGTCGATTTTGCTCTTTCTCGTTCCAAGAAAATATAGTATAAGGGGATATTATGGATATTAAAAGAAATGCAGCAAATATAGTTTCAGTAAGTCGTATTTTTGTGGCTTTTATAGCTATAGGTGTGTTCTTTATAGATAGCCAATGTTCATATATATGGGCATTAGCTTTGACAATTATTGCATTTGCGATGGATGGGGTTGACGGTTATATTGCTCGAAAATTCAACCAGTCGTCTGATTGGGGTGCAGTTTTGGATATTTTGGGAGATAGAATTGTAGAGGCTTCGTATTGGGTAGTATTTGCTGTTATGGGCTGGATAAGTATAATATTTCCTCTGATTTGTATTGCAAGAGCTTTTACAACTGACGGTATAAGAAGTGTTGCTTTGTCGCAAGGAATGACTCCGTTTGGTGAAAAGTCTATGCAATCAACGAAGTGGGGAAAATTTATTTGTGCTTCAAAATTTATGCGTGTAAGTTATGCAGTTGCAAAGGTCGCAGCTTTTGTACTTTTAATTTTTGCCTATATTCCGGGGTTAAGTTATGACATTGCATCTTGTACCGAAAGAGTTGCAATCATTCTGGCATGGTTTGCTATTTCTTTCTGTGTAATTCGTGCAATCCCGGTAGTGGCTGAAAGCGGTAAATTGTTTAAATAGGTTCTGTTATGGCTAAATTGAATATTGTTTTATATGAACCTGAAATTCCTCAAAATACAGGAAATATTGCAAGACTTTGTGCTTGTTGCGGTGCGTCATTGTATCTTGTGGGGAAATTGGGTTTTTCCCTTTCAAGTAAATATACAAAACGTGCAGGTCTTGATTATTGGGATAGTGTTGATTTGCATAAAGTTGATTCAATGGACGAGTTGTATAGGATGTTTCCGGAGGGTACATTTTATTACTTAACAACGAAAACAGATAAGCTATATACTGATATAAGTTTCAAGGACGGTGATTTTATTGTTTTCGGTCCTGAAACAAGAGGTCTGCCTGAAAAATATGTAAAAGACGAAAATGCAAGAACTATACCTATGAAGGAAGGACAGAGAAGTTTGAACTTGTCTAATTCTGTTGCGATTGTTGCTTATGAGGCTATAAGACAAAATGGAATATAATTTGCCGCAAAGGTTTGAAGAATCAAATAAAGCTACATATGGCAGGGTTCTGAACATTGCAGGCTCTGATTATATGTGTGGAGCGGCTTATTTATCAAGTGTGTCAGCTTTAAAAATCGGCTGCGGGTATTGCTTTTTATGTTCATGTGATAGGGTAATAGATTCTGTGGCGGCAAAAACTTCGAATGTCGTATTTATGCCTATCAGGGATTTAAAATCAAAGATAAAAACATTTGATGTTATAGAAATTGGTTGTGGTTTAGGTCAGGATAATTACGGCAGAAATTTGTTTAATAAATTCCTAAAGTATTCAGATTCTAAAATTCCTGTTGTTATTGATGCCGATGGACTAAATTTGATTTCGAAAAATCCGAAATTATTTGTAAATAAACATTTTGAAAAAGTTGTGCTGACTCCTCATCCCAAAGAGGCCGCTCGCTTGCTTGGAGTGGATAATATCCTTGATGATGTTGAGCTAGCTGCAAAATCTATATCAGAAAAATATAACTGCATAACTGTTTTGAAAACGCATAGGACTTTTGTGTATTCTCAAGATGGCAGATCTTATACAAACACTACAGGAAATAATTCTATGGCAAAAGCCGGCTCAGGAGATGTTTTAACAGGTATCATATCAGGATTAATAGCTCAAAGAACGGATATATTTGAAGCATCATGTTTGGGAGTCTATTTGCATGGGCTTTCAGGTGATATATCCAAAGAAAAGCTTACCGAATATTCTGTTATGGCAGAAGATTTGATAAGCAATATCCCTTTGGCCGTGAATAAGTATATAATGTCTAAATCCAAACATTAACAATTTGTTGTTCTTTTTTATGTTTTGAGGTCTTATTTAGATCTGTTTCTATTATGTCTGCAGCTGCTTGTTGCGTTTTATAAATATCGATTTCGTTTTTGGGCTGTTTTGTGGTCGGATACTTCACCTTTAGCAGGGCTTTTGCAATTTCTACAGGGCTAAGTGGTTTTTTAGGTGGAATATACATTTATTTCTCCTTGTTGTTAAAAAAGTAAACTGACTAAATTTATTAGTCAGTTTATTTAAA
>JAFUUT010000073.1 GCA_017477685.1 bacterium
AGTACAATCAATAGAAGAAGATGAAAACAAATACTTGCCGGAACATCCGTGGATTTCTTGTTTACCGATTATGCTTGCAATTATCACATACGCATTGGACGGAACAATTGCGAATGTAGCATTGCCGCATATGGCAGGGAGTTTTGCCGCAACTCGTGATGAGAGTATGTGGATTTTGACAAGCTATATCATTGCCGGTGGTATTGTAATCCCTTCTGTAGGATTCTTTTCAAAGTTATTTGGCAGAAAGAATTTCTTTACAATAAGTATATTATTGTTTACATTTGCCTCATTTCTTTGCGGAACAGCACATAACATGGCAGAAATGGTTTTTTATAGAATCTTGCAAGGTGCAGGCGGCGGCGGGTTATTGCCAATCGCTCAAGCATTGATGATGGAAAGTTTTCCAAAAAATGAACGCGGAAAATCAATGGCAGTATTTGGAATGGGAGTAATCGTCGCTCCTATTGTCGGGCCTGTACTGGGAGGATGGATTACAGATAACTGGACTTGGCCTTGGATTTATTTTATAAATGTTCCTATTGGTTGTGTCGCAGCGATATTATCACATAAATTCCTGTTTAATCCACCTTATGCCAGAAAACAAAAAAATGTAAAAATTGACTGGTTGGGCTTTATTTTCTTGGTCTTATGGCTTGCAACATTACAAGTATTTTTTGATAAAGGAAATAATGCAGATTGGTTCAACGCAAATTGGATAAGATGGTTATTTGCATTTTCCAGCTTGAATGGTATTTTATTCTTCACTTCTCAGATTATTAAACTAAAAAAGAATGACGAACCTTTAGTCGATTTATCTATTTTTAAAGACAGAAGCTTTACTGTAGGAACATTTATTCAAGTTATTATGAATGCAGTATTGTATGCAACTGTCGCTATTTTACCTCAATTTTTACAAAATATGATGGGATATACTGCATATTTAAGCGGTTTATCTATGATGCCCAGAGGTGTCGGTGCATTAAGCGGAATGGTTATATGCGCATTTATTGCGGATAAAGCAGATAAAAGATTTATGGTAATGACAGGCTTATTTTTAATGGGTAGTGCAGCCATATATTTAGGATTTTTAAATTTACAGATATCAAAAATAAGTATTATGCTGCCTAATATGCTAATGGGATTTGGTACGGCACTTGCAATGACACCAATCATTAACCTGTCTATGGAAACTCTGACAAATCAACAGATGACCAACGCTTCAGGTTTACAAAATTTGCTTAAAAATATCGGCGGTGCAATTGGAACATCACTTGTTGCAACATTTTTGACAAGATTTGCACAAGCACACCAGTATATGATGGTTGGAAAATTAAGTGATTTGAACCCTGCATTTGTAGAAAGAGTTCAAGCAACAACAGCTGCACTCAGCCAATATACAAGTGTTGATATGGCACATCATATGGCACAATATTCTATGTACGGAACTTTGATTAAACAATCTACATTATGGGCATTTATGGATTCTTTCAGAATTTTTGGTTTTCTATGCATTGTTTTAATTCCTTTATTACTCTTGTTCAAAAAAAGTGTAAGCAGTAAGAAAGAGAATTAAATTTGTAAAATAGGAGCTCCCAGAAAACAAAAGAAAGAGTGTAAAAATATGTTCCGCTTTGAAAATATACAAAACAAAAAAATACTAAAATCCGATTTGATAAAAAATGCACATGCGTTTTTTACAACTCGCGATTTATTTTTACTTTCAAAAGAGGAAAAACAACCGCAAGCCGTAGAAGAAAACCGCAAAGTTATTTGTGATTACTTCAATATACCACTTGAAAATTTGATAACACCGGAACAAACTCACAGCTGCAATATTGACATTGCACAAAAAGGTAAATCATATCCAAATACCGACGGTCTTATCTTGACAGATCCAAACTTGGCAATATTTTTGAATTTTGCGGATTGTACACCACTTATTTTTTATGATGAAAAACAAAATATCGGAGCGGTTTCTCATGCCGGCTGGCGCGGAACAGAGCAAAAAATCGGAGTTTTAACTATTGAAAAACTTGTTAATGATTTTAATTCAAAACTTGAAGATATTAAAATTCTCATAGGGCCTGCTATATGCAAAAATTGTTATAATGTTCAAGATGATGTCTTCAAAAAATTAAAAAATACAGTTAAAGATTTTGCAACTTTGTATGAGATAAAAAATAATCAAATCTTTGTTGATTTAAAAAATATAAACAAACAACAATTTATAGAAATTGGCATACCCTCTGAAAATATTGATGTATGCAACTTTTGCACCTGTTGTGATAATGATTTATTCTTTTCTTACAGAAACGAAAACAAAACTGCAAAAAGACATAACGCCGTTTTAAAACTACTTTAATTATTAAGATTAGTAAATTTTTTACTATGTATGTAGCAATTTTATTCAAAAAGATGTATTAATATATGTAAGTAGTAGAATTATAGTAGGTGGATTATGAAGAAATTATTATGGATTTTCGCATTATTTGTATTTTCATGTTTGAGTGTAAACGCAGGAACTGTCAGTGTTATGTATAACAATGCAGGAGTACCTGTTAGCGTCGCATACGGTTATCATCGTCCGATATCTATGATGCAAGTTTCACAATACGGTTCACCGTATTACAACGGAAATCGCCGTCCAAGACCTCATCGTCCGAGACCTTACGCCGGATATAGATATAATAATGGATATGCCGGTCCTTTTGTTGGCATGCAAGAATCAATTAGTGATGGCTATGGCGGAGGAACACATACCATAAACGTACGAAAAAATATCTCCACTTTAAGCAAGGATTATAAAAAAGCCGCTCCAACCAAAACACGCACCTCCGGCGGCGTAACATACTTTTTTTAATATATTTTAAAATCATTGCTTTTGTTATATTATAATATATAAACAAGAGGGTGATTTATGATAAATGTATGCCTTGCAACAGATAATAATTATGCTCCATACGCCGGAGTTGTAATTGCTTCTGCTCTTAAAAATTCAAATCCTGAAGATAAATTGAGTTTTTATATTTTAGATGGCGGCATTGAAGAAGAAAATAAAAACAAAATAAGAAATTTGACTTCTATTAAAGATTGCCGAATTAATTTCGTTTCAATTGATGAAACTTTATTTGAAGATTATAAAAAACTTACTACCCATTCTTATATAACATTGGCAACATATTACAGACTAAAGATAGGTCAATTGCTGAACGAGGACGTAAAACGCATTATCTATTTAGATTGTGATGTAATTGTTAATAGTTCATTATCAGAATTATTCAACACTGACCTTGAAGATAATTATATGGGCGGAGTAATTGATATCAGGGTCAAATACAAACCTAAATGGAAAGATAAAATCTACGTAAATGCCGGCATGCTGCTTATTGATGTCGATAAAATACGAAAAGATAATATTGAAGAAAAGTTTTTAGAATACACAAAAAATAATTTTGATAATATAAAAGCCGGAGATCAAGACATTATCAATTTTACTCTTGAAGGTAAAATTAAAATTCTTGATGATTTATGGAATGTACAAGTTTCCAGTTTCCTTAGCAGGAGCAGTTTTACCAAACATCCAAAAATTATTCATTATGTTGCAAAAAGAAAACCATGGAAATTTGGTTCATATAGTGTTTTTAAAGATAAATATTTCCAAAGTTTGTCACTTACCCCTTGGGCTATTCCTGACAATGAAAAATTTAAATGGACATTTATAAATAAAATTTGTTCTGTTTATAACTTTTTCATAGACAAACCGACTTTTATGTTTCGGCCAAAATTCTGGGAAGCAGTAATAGCAAGTATTGTGGAAAAGTAATACTTAAATAAACTTATAATTCATTGACTTGGAATAATTATGGCATACCATGATTATGATTATGGATTGTAAAAAAGTTTCAAATACATTACCCTTTAAAGGGCCAAATATATATAATGCAACTGCTTACGTTCAAGATCATACCTTGATAAACAGAGGTATTACAACTCTTGGCGGAAGCACCGTACCGCAATGCGTCATGTCCAATAACAAATACGAAGCCCAGGAACGTGCAATAATGGGCGGAGTATATTTTGTTGCTTCATATTTGACGCCAATTCTTTTAATTCCTTTATACAACAAACATTTCCTCAAAAATAAAGGAATAACCAAATCTCTTGAAGGTTTAGGCAAAAAAATTATTCAGGTTCCTAAAAAATATTTAACACCTGACGGAGATTTAAAAGAAGGACTCAGAAAAACAGCCGAAATGTTTGATAAAAAATCAGGCAATAATGAATGTCAAAAAGCCTTCGAAGAAATTTACAACAGATATAACGATGATGCAAAATTAAAAAAAGACTTATTATCCGTTCATGAAAAAGTTCTGATTACGGATTATATCACAACAGCCGGTATGTGGTCTTTGATTCCGTGGATTGCAACCGAATCGACCGAATATCGCACAAAAAGGAGAGATTTTTCTGCCGGTTTCAAATTAAAAAATGGCAAACAAAAATCTCAAGAAGAATTAAGAAAATCAAAAAATAAAAAAATACTCTGGAATGTTTTATTCTGCGTAATTCCCGGAATTTTATTCGGAAAGACGGTAACAAAAGGATTGAGTACAAAAATTACAAAAGAAATAAACCAAAATGCTGACATATTTAAAAAAGGATTTAACAAAATACTCACAAAAATAGGGCAGAATCCTTCAAACTTTGACTATATGTCCGGTACAAATATGTCCAAAACTATTTACGCGGCCATTTGGGTTCTGTCAAGTTTCCCTGCCAAAATAATATCTTCTCGGGACAAAAATGAACGAAAAGATCGCACATTAAGAGATGTTGGGCTATTTACAATGTTTTTTGGCGGAGATTTCTTAATAAATAACATTGCAGGGCGAACTGCAGATAAAATTTTCGGAACAAAAATCATGGAATCAGGCGGAGAAAACTTGAATTTCTTTCAAAAATTTAAATTGAAATTACGAAATTTCCGCAAACTTGAACATGCAACCGACATGACACCTGAAATTTTAAAGAAAACTAAGTCCATAGGAGCCGGATTATATTGGTTTTCACTCTTAACAAATACTGCTTTGATTGGTTTTGCACTGCCAAAATTTTTAAATAAATTTTTAAGATATAACATTAAAAAAGAAGGCAATGAAGCAAATATAAGTATGTATCAGCCTAATATGCCTTCAATGAAAAAATTTTTAAACAATTAAATTTTTTGTTGATAAAAAAAAATCAGCATGTTATAATTTCATTTAAAGAATGGAGTGTTTATGGCTAAAGTTTTGGTTACAATGCCTGATGAATTCTTGAATAAGGTTGACGGATTGGCAGATTCAGAACGTCTTTCCCGCAGCGAGCTTATTAGAACTGCATTAAAAAACTACATGCGCAAGCTTTCCAAACAACAAATAGAAAATGCGTCACGTAATGCAGAAATACTCGAAGATAT
>JAFUUT010000074.1 GCA_017477685.1 bacterium
AAGGCAATTCTTACACATAAAAATACTTTATATAATTACGAGGACACTAACACAAGGATAAAAGGACAATGGGTTACTTATTAGGAGCATTTGGAAAACAGATGGCAGGATCTAGATACAGATCCATCCAAGCGCGCATGATGAAAATTCAATCCAGAGCGCGTAAAGCTTCTCGTGACGTAAAACGTATGGAAGATATGATAACACGTCAAGAAAAAGCCGCATTGAACAATTTAACCTTACAATCAAATATAGGCCAATCAATGGCACAACAAAGTTTACTACAATCGACAGGTGCAATGGAAGCAATGCAAATTGTCGGTGGTATGAATGGTTCCAGTACAGATGGCTTGAGCGCTGAACAGAAAAAAGCATTAGCAGACTACCAAATGGGTATGTCCAATATAAAAACAAACAGTGAACAATGGGCAGCAATGTCTAAGATGCAAATTGAGGACTATTTCCAACAAATGAGAGATCAAATGCTTGAACCTCTCAAAGATGAAGAAGAACTCCTGCAAACCGAAAAGGACGCTTTAGAATCAGAACTGCAAATTGCAAAGAACGATTACGATGCCTGCAAGCAAATGGAAAAAGACGGAGCTCAAATGCTCAAACCGGAATACACTGCCGGCGGCAACTAAGGAACATAACAGGTTTTATAAATCCCTTGAGAATATCTCAAGGGATTTTTTGATGCAGAATATTAAATTTCTTAACCTAATTTACAAAATATAAAAAATAAGCTATTATATATCTGCTATGGAAAATAAAGAATTAAACGAACAAATTAATGCTCTCACCATAAAAATGGCAAAAGAGCCGGAAAATATTGAAAACTACCATCAATTGTCAGAATTGTATTTGCAACAGGGCGACTATGACAAAGTTATGTCAGTTCTGGACAGTTTGCTTGCTATAAAACCGGATGATGTGCAAGCTTTGGTTGGTATGGGTACAATGTGGTTTTATGAACGAGATTTCAGAAAATCTCTCTCATACTATAATAAAGCACTGGATATAAACCCAAAAAATTATTTAATATATTACAATATGGGCAATGTGTTTGCCGAATGGAAAAACTTTGATAAAGCATTGTTCTATTATAACAGAGCTTTAGATTTTCACTCTACAAACCCTGAAATTTACAATGCTATAGCCTTGCTATACTCTGATAATGAAGAATATGTAGAAGCGAAGGCATACTACGAAAAAGCTTTGTCGCTTCAGCCGGATAATATAAATGCATTGATTGATATGGGTAATGTCTGCTTCAAATTATATGATTATGAAACAGCGTTGAAATTATTTAAAAAAGTATTTGTGCTTGCACCTGATAATGAACTTATCGCAGTTTGCATCGCAAATGCTTTGACCCTGTCGAAAGATAAAGAGCAAGCATACTCATATTATGAAAAAGCTCTTACAATGACTGATGATAAGTATGATATTTATATTTGCTATGCAATATCACTAACCGAGTTCAAGGAATACGATATGGCAGAAGGTATGTACAAGCGTGCTATTGAGTTTATGCCTGATAAATCAAATGCTTATGTTCTGTTAGCAAACTTGTATTCAAATCAAAACAGAATCAAAGAAGCAATTGATTTGTATAAGAAAGCACTCAGAGTTGACCCGAATAATGCAGAAATATATTCATTGCTTGGGAATGCTCATTTCTTGGATAATGATGTTGAGCAGGCAATACTTTCATACAAAACATCTATAGGTATTGAACCGACAAATGATGAATATAAATTGATTTACAGCCAAGTCGTAGAGGATTATGTTACGTCCTGGCACAATGAGGGATAGATGACTGATCGTGTTTCAATTTCTGATAGGATCTTCTCTGCACTTTCGTATGTGTCTATGGGTTGGATTGGTTTTTTGTATTGTATATTCCTCATATTCAACAAAAAACGAATATCATACTTTCTAAAGTTTAATGTTTTTCAAACTTTATTTATGTCGATACTATTTTTTATACTGAGCGTGGTATTCGGTTATACATTTAAACTCTTGTCGATGGTACCTTTTGTTCAAATTATAATATCATGGATACAACTGCTGTTATTTAAACCTATGATATTTCAATACTCGCTATTGCAGGCATTTTTACTCGGAATAATAGGATATGGGTTTATATACTCAATACTCGGAAAATTTCCCCGTATATATTGGATATCTAAGATAATTGATTATAATTTAAATCGTTAAAAAATATTGACATTTCGTTGCCCTTGGTGTTTTATATAAATGTAAACTGATTTTTTCGTGCTGGATATATCAGTTTGACAGGACGAAGTCCTGAATAGTAGCCGAAAACGTGACGCCCAAGCGTATTTCAAATTAGGCTTATAGTATGGGCAAATTGGTAAAAGGAGAAATTATGCCAACAATTAATCAGCTAGTACGTTCTGAACGTAAAATGCTTAAATCAAAAACTAAATCTCCTGCTTTGATGAATTGTCCTCAAAGACGCGGAGTATGTACTAGGGTTTATACAACAACCCCTAAAAAGCCAAACTCAGCACTTAGAAAAGTAGCCAGAGTAAGATTAACAAACGGATTTGAAGTTACTTCATACATCCCGGGTATTGGTCACAACTTACAAGAACACTCTGTAGTTCTTATTCGTGGCGGTCGTGTTAAGGATTTACCTGGTGTTCGTTACCACATTGTTCGCGGTACTTTAGATACTGCAGGTGTTGCTAACAGAGCTCAATCAAGATCTAAATACGGTGCTAAAAGAGAAAAAAAAGGAGGTAAGAAGTAATGTCTAGACGTTCTAAACCTGCAAAAAGAATTCCTTTAGCAGATCCGGTATATAATAGTGTTGATGTCTCAAAATTTATTAACAGAATTATGAGACGCGGTAAAAAATCATTAGCAGAAAGAATTTTCTATTCTGCAATGGAAAGAATTAAAGAAAGAACGGGTCAAGATCCTATGGAAGTATTCCAAAAAGCATTAACAAATGCTACCCCATTATTGGAAGTTAAGGCTCGTCGTATCGGGGGTTCTACATATCAAGTTCCTTTGGAAGTAAAAGCTGACAGAGGTTTTGCACTTTCATCTTCTTGGATAATTGATTTCGCAAAGAAAAGAAGCGGCAAATCTTATGTAGACAAGTTAGTAAATGAAATCATTGATGCTTCAAACGGTCAAGGTGCATCTTGCAAAAAACGTGAAGATACCCACAAAATGGCAGAGGCCAACAAGG
>JAFUUT010000075.1 GCA_017477685.1 bacterium
AACTAGTTTTAGAAAAAGCAGGAATATCTTCAGAAACAGTACTTTCAGGTCAAGAAGCTATAGAGAAGGTAAAATTGCGCAGTGCAAGAAGAGAGCCTTACAATTTAATAATTGTAGATTGGCAAATGCCGGAGATGAATGGAGTTGAAGTAACCAGACAAATACGTTCTATAATAGGTGAGGAAACTGCAATAATAATTCTGACTGCCTATAACTGGGACGATGTAATGGAAGAGGCAATATCCGCTGGTGTTGATAGTTTTATTTCAAAACCATTATTCTCAAGCAATTTACTGGAAGAATTTAAAAATGCACTTAAAAAGAAAAAATTAGTTTCAACTGATACTAAAAAGAAAGCTGACCTAAAAGGAAGAAAAATTTTACTTGCGGAGGACATGCCGGTCAATGCAGAAATTATTATGATGGTATTGAAAATGCGTGAAATTGAAGCGGATTTGGCCGTTAACGGAAAAATAGCTGTTGAAATGTTTGAGAAAAGTAAAGAAGGTTATTATGACGCCATTTTAATGGATATGCGTATGCCGGAAATGGATGGACTTGAAGCAACACAAACGATTAGAGCTATGGAACGTGAAGATGCTAAAACCCGTCCAATAATTGCGCTTACTGCAAATGCATTTGATGAAGATGTTCAGCGTTCCTTGCAAGCAGGGTTGAATGCTCATCTCAGCAAACCGATTAATCCTGAAGTTTTGTTTGAAACACTTGAGAATATGATTAAGGCGTAAAAAAATTATATTTAATATAAATATTTAAAATGAGTTGAATATAATGATTTTCAAAAAAACAATGAAAAAAATTTGTGCAACCATAACGGCAGGTGCCATTGGTTTGACTTTGACTCTGCCGACACTTCCGACTCCTGCGGTAGAAGCAGCTGGTATTGGCAGTGCTATTGGCATAGGAGCGAGTGTTGCCAACATGGCATTGCAAAGAACAGAATACAGAAAACAGCTTAAGTATTACAACGAAACTGAAGAAGGTCGTCAGGAAATGCTTGCTGAAATGAAGAAAGAGTATGGTGTTAATGAGGATCCGACATTAAACAGTCGTGTTGACAAATTAATGGGCAATCTTTCCCTTGCAGTAGCACAGGTTGATCCTAGTATTAATGAAAAACCATATTTGTATTTTGTAAATGCAAGTGAAGATATAAATGCTTTTTGTACTTTTGGGCATATAATGTCTATAAATACCGGTATATTGAAAGCATTTCCAAATGATGATGAAATTGCCGTAGTTGTCGGACATGAAATGGGGCATGGTCAGAAAGATCATACTTATAATGGTGCAAAAAGTAATATTGACAAATACATAATTGCATCTGTTGGAGTTGCAGCAACAGGTAACACTATTTTGGGCAATATTGTTGGAAATCTTGCTTTAACTCAATCTGTTGCTCATGGTACAAAGGCAAATGAGAAAGAAGCAGATCAACTGTCCTTTGAATACATGACACATTCATATTATAATCCCGGAGCTTGTGCGGCAGTTTGGCAGCGTTTTCTTGATCTCTATGGTGACAATTCTCAAAATGCACTTGGCTCATTGTTTGCACCTTCAGATCATCCAAATAATGCTGCTCGTCGTGATACTTATGTCAAACTTCTGGAAGAATACAGTAACAAACATGTAACGGCTAAAGATGGCAGCGTTCTAGTAAATGGTCAACAATTAATGATAGTTGCCGGAGCAAATGGTATGAGTTCTGCAGAACGTTCATATTTTGCATTTGGAAATCTCGCCAAAGCCTATCATAACGGTTATGAAAAAGAATCGGCATATGTATCAAATGGTACGGTTTATCTTGGAAGTCAGGCTATAATAACTCCGGTATCCGGTGACG
>JAFUUT010000076.1 GCA_017477685.1 bacterium
AAATGCTGCAGAGAAAACAATCCATGCTAAAATACAATCTTATTATGATGAGGGCAACAAACTTCTTGAAGAGGGAAGCCTTGATTCGGCATTTGAAAATTTAAACAATGCTATTGAGATAGATGCCGGTTACAAAGATAAGAGCAATCTTAAAGCAAATTTGGCAAAAGCATACACTGTTCAGGCGGAAGAGCAATTCAACGAGGGAAGTCTGGAAACAGCATTGGAACTTGCAAAAAAATCGAAACAAGTAGATTCTTATAATGCAGGGGCAACGGAAGTTTGCAACAAAATTTCAAACAGCTATGCGGCAAGTGCAAGAGAACAATTTAATAATGAGAATATCGCAGAAGCACTGAATCTTGCCAATAAAGCACTTGGGGTAAACAGTGAAAATGCTGATGCAACAAATGTAAAAAGCGATGCAGAGAAATATAATAATTATACCGAATTACTTAAAAAGGCAGGAGGGCAATACAACAGATGGGAAATATCCGATGCGCATGATACAATTGGACAAGTACCTACAGATAGTATCGGAAATATGGTAAGGGCGAATTTTACTACATTGATCTATAATGTTAATAATGATTATCAGTATAGGTTTAATCCAGTAACTATAAGCAATAAAAATTCAAGTTTTATGTCTCAGCTTTTTTATCCAAGATACTCTAATGGTTACATTGGATGTGATGTAAAAAATAATCTGAACAGATCTGTATGGGTGAAAATCAAATATTATGTTAAAGCATACAGTGATAATGTTCAGTATCGCACAATTACATTAAATGCGAATGAAAGCACTACACTATATTCTGATTTTAGTGATATATATTTTGGATATTCCAATTCGTACAGTTATAATGCTACAATTGATGATTATGAGGTGAAATGAAAAGGAAAGGAATGATATTTATGTTTTGTCCAAACTGCGGAACAAAAAATGAGGATACGGCTGTGTTTTGTTCGTATTGTCAAAGCAAATTTGACAATATTGAACAAGAAAATCAGTATAATAAAAAAACTGCAAAAAATTATACAACCGATAATTCAAATACATATAACGAGGCATTATTGTCAATGATGTCGCTGATGCAGGCATCGGGTGTTGAACAAAAGAAAACAAGAAAAGCCATTATCGGGGGAACGATTATTATTGTTATAGTTTTAATTTTCAATATATTGACGCCTCTAAGGGAATATTTAATACCGACACAAGCATATGAGTACACAACTGTTACTTTTTATAGTGCAGAGATAAGCAGAAAGGGCAGCGGTGCATTTGATTATACGTCTATAAATATTTCTGAGGAAAGACTTAACATGCTTGGATTGGAAGGCTGGGAAGCTGTAGGAAGCTATTTGGAAATGGAAACTGCCTACCCTAATTTTGGAGATTCTAACTATGTTACAGGTATTCAGCCTAATGTGCGTCCGCAGGCGGTGGTTGTTATTCTAAAACGACCTATTTCTATAGTTTCATACATTGAAAAAAGTCAAAGCCATGAAGTACATGTAGTAGATGAGGAAGCTGTCGCAGAAGCTTTTGCAAAGAATATTTATGATGTTGCTTTAGCTTATCAAACTCATTTACAGAAAGAATTTATTGATTTTAAGAGTATACCGGATTGGAAAAATGCCGATAGCATAGTAAAAGCCCTTTATGATAAAGGCAGCGGCTATTATGTAGAATTGCCAAAAGGCAAAAGACTTGAGGCAACAAGGCATCCTTCATCCGAAACATACGGTCTTGACGTTGATAATGAAACAGGCGAAATCACTGTCTATTGGATAAGTCCCAATTATGATAGTATAACTCGTTCATATCCACATGATAAATAGAGTAAGTAATTTATCAACGATTCTATATAATATGAGTGAAGATTTCTTGAAAAATGATTAATGAGGTGAAAGATATGTTTTGTGAAAACTGCGGAAAACAAATTCATGACGGTGCAACATTTTGTTCTGATTGCGGAGCAAAGGTTATCAGTGACAATATACCACAACAGCCAAATTTTAATAATCAAATGAATTATGACAGGCAAACACTAATGCAGATGCCGGGTGATGAA
>JAFUUT010000077.1 GCA_017477685.1 bacterium
ATAGCCATTTTCATAAGTTCTTGAGACTGTTAATCTATTTGGCAATATTTTTTGATGAGTTTTGATGTTAATTCGGAATTGGTTAAAATGCCTTCGTCTTTATAACGCTTGAGTTGAATTTTTCTTGCTTTGACAACCCTGTTTCTTATTTGTTCAGAGCTTTCTTCTTTGGAATTGTAGTTTAAAAGTTCTTCCGAAGTCAGGCGAGGAACGTCTATTTGCAGGTCTATTCTGTCTAATAACGGGCCTGAAAGTCTTGATAAATATCTCGTAATTTGAAAATCTGAGCAGGAGCATTGTTTTTGTTTATCTCCCAAATATCCGCAAGGACAAGGGTTCATAGCACCAAGCAAAGTGAAATCTGCAGGATATTTTACGGAGTGTTGTGCTCTTGAAATTACGATTTCGCCATCTTCTAACGGCTGCCTTAGTACTTCCAAAACATTTCTCGGGAATTCAACCATTTCATCTAAAAATAAAACCCCTCTATGGGCAAGAGTAATTTCTCCGGGTTTTGGACTTGTTCCTCCTCCGATAATTCCGTTTGCTGATGCGGTGTGATGCACAGGCCGGAAAGGTCTTTGGGTTACCAAAGGTTCGTCCGGTGATAACATTCCTGAAATGCTGTAAATTTTAGTTAATTCAAGGGCTTCTTCAAGCTCTAACGGAGGCAGTATAGACGGAAAACATTTTGCCATAAGTGTTTTCCCTGAACCGGGTGAACCGACCATAAGAATATTGTGCGCCCCTGCTGCGGCGATTTCTAACGCTTTTTTAGCTTTGTGCTGCCCTTTTACATCTTTGAAATCGAAAGCGTAGTTTTTTTCAGCTTTTTGTTCAAGGTATTCTCTTGCGTTGATTTTTGTCTGCGGAAGCTTATCATTAGTAAAATGATTTACGACATCTGTTAAATGCTCTGCCCCGTATACATTTATCCCTTCAATAAGAGCTGCTTCTTTTGCATTTTCTTTCGGAACAATGATATTTTTTATTCCTTGTTCTTTTAATCCGAGTGCTAAAGGCAAAGCCCCTGAAATTGGTCTTATTAAACCATCAAGTGCTAATTCTCCCATGAATGCATAATCTTCAACCTGTTCTTGAGTCAAAACTTCTTCTTCAATAAGTATTCCTATTGCTATTGGCAGGTCAAACAGAGTTCCGTTCTTTTTTACATCCGCAGGTGCAAGATTTATGACAATTTTTCTTGATGGGAAAGTATATTCTGAATTTTTTATGGCAGATTTTACTCTGTCTCTTGCTTCATTTACCGCCGCATCAGGCAAACCTACAATTGACATTGACGGAAGCGAATTGATAACATCAGTTTCTACCCATACTTCGTAAGCATCAAGCCCGATTACTGTTCCTGTTTTTACTCGATTTACCATACGGGTAGTATACCATAAATAATAATGAATTGTTTTTTGTATTCCACTATGTTAAAATTGGTTCGTTGAAGAGGGAAAAACAATGACTAAAGTGATATCTAAATTAAAAAATAATATTGATTATATATATAAATTTAATGAAAATACTCCAAGGATGGCATTATGCCTTAATTTCTCCGTAAATCAAGCGGAAAAAATTCCCGGGATTTATACGCTTATGGCAAGATTAATGCTTCAAGGAACAAAAAAATATAATTCAGAAGAACTTGCCAATGAATTTGAAAAATATGCAATTGACTTTTCTTGCGAATTATTTCCTAATTATTTGAGAGTTAAATTTGTATGTTTAAATGAGGATTTTTCGAAAGCGGTAGAGTTGATGGATGATATTTTAAAAAATTCTACATTTGAAGAATTCGAAAAAGAAAAATTAAAATTTGTCGGCGAAATTACAGCAGAGCTTGATTCTCCAAGAACAAAAGCTATGGACTCATATTATCGTAAAATGTTTGAAGACCATTATTACGGAAATTCTCTTGTAAAAATTTTAGAAAATATTGATTCTATAAAAAAAGAAGATATTATAGAGGCATATAAGTATATTTTAAATAACAGTAAAAAAAGTCTTGCGCTTGTCGGAACTTTGGCACTTGATGATATAATGCCTCAAATAGATGCTACAATCGGAAGACTTCCGATTGCGACAAGCAGTAATTTTCTTATTGAAAGACCGTCTCTTGATAAAGTTAAAACAGCCGAAGAACACCGTTCTGACATTAATCAGGCACATATCATAAAAGGATGGCTTGTTCCTACATACGGAGAACCTGATTATCCGGCAATTGTTTTGTTAAATATTATCTTAGGGGCATGTGGTCTGTCTTCAAGACTATTTTTAGAACTTCGAGACAAAAAAGGTCTTGCATATGTTGTCAGAAGCTCTTATGAAACATACAAACTTGCCGGTAATTTCATGATTTATATTGCAACAGAACCTAAAAATATTGATGTTTCATTGGCCGGCTTTAATGATGAAATTGAAAAAATCAAACAATTCCCTGTTACAAATGAGGAGTTGGAAAATGCTAAGTCAAATATCATTGGTAAATATGCACTTTTGGAAGAAACAAATATTCAACAGGCATGCTCTTATGCTAAATATGATGTTTTGGGTTTAGGTTTCAATTATTCTCAAACAATAAAGGAACAGGTTCAATCTGTCAGTGCGGATGATATATTGCGCTGTGCAAAGAAATATTTTGTTGATGATAAATATGTATTATCTGTCATGAAGCCATAATTGGTTTATAAAATTAAAAAATAAAACGAAAAGCCGGAATTATTTCCGGCTTAAAAATTTCCTTATCCTTGCTACTATATACATATTTTTATACGATTGCTTGCTGCAATCTTGAGGAACGAGATTCGTTCAAGATGTTTTTGAGTTTCATCAGACCTTGAGCATGTAATTGGCATACTCTTGATTCTGACATGTTCAATGTTTCTCCGATTTCTTTCATTGTCATGTTTTCTTGATAGTACAAAACCATCAAAACACGTTCTCTTTCCGGTAATCTCATAAGCGCCCTCTGCAAATCTGTTTTAACATTCTTTTCTTCTGCTGCCGCATCAGGTGTAAGTTTGTGTGAATCTTCTATTGTATCAATGATTTCTACACTGTCTTCTGATGCGCCTTTTTTCTCATATAGCGATGTTACTGTTACATCTTCCGATAAAATTTGTGTAACCTTGGCAGGCTCCATATCTAAATACTGTGCGATTTCGTTTGTTGTCGGGACTCTGCCGTATTCTTGTTTTAATACCTCTATGGCATTTTTAACATCTTTTATTTTTTTTCTGACACTTCTTGGTAAGAAGTCTTGAGATCTGATTTTATCAAGTATTGCCCCTCTGATTCTTATAAGGGCATATGTTTCAAATCTTGTATTCTTTTGTGGAGAAAAGCGTTCGACAGCATCCATCAAACCTTCTACACCATAACCTGTTATATCTTCAACTGATATTGTCGCAGGTAATGATATTTTTACACGGCTTACTACATAGCGTACAAGATAAATGTACTGAACAATTATGGAATCTCTGGAGCTTTTGCTTCTTGTTTTTAAGAATTCTTCCCACAAAGCAACCAAGTCATCTTCCGATAATCGTTTTATGTTACTGTATGATAAGTAATCAAAATCTTGATCCATTAACCTGCCCAACTCTTTTCGTTTTACATGTATATTCTATAATATCGTGATTTATTAACATCATTTAAAAAGATGAAAACATTAAACCATGACTAAAGTTTTTCTAATCCATGTAAAGGAATTTGATAATATAGCCTATAATTTTTAAACATGCTATAACAAAGTCATGGAAAAAAGTTTTTATAATATTTTTAAAGCATTTTTCAAAGTCGGCACTATTCTTCTTGGCGGGGGGTATGTTATATTGCCTTTGCTATCATCTGAACTTGTCGATAAAAAACATTGGATTACGACGGAAGAATTGAGTGAATATTATGCGATAAGTTCTTCTTTACCGGGTATAATTGCTGCGAATACTGCTATTTTTACAGGCCGCAAACTCGCAGGTTCGAAAGGTGCTATAGCCGCTATTGTGGGTGTCACTTTGCCTGCATTTATTGCAATAATACTCTTGGCATCTGTTCTTAGTGAAATTGCACATTTCAAAAGTGTTGAATATATATTCTGGGGCATAGGTATTGGGGTAATTACTCTTTTAGCTCTTGCAGTAAAAGAGATGTGGAGTACTTGTATTACAAATAGATATTCCGCAATATTGTTTGGTATATGTTTATTGATTGCATTACTCACAAATGTTTCTCCTGCTCTGATAATAACAGGTGTTATATTGGTTGGAGTATTTAAGCAATTCATTGCAAATCACAGGCATGGAGGAAATAGTCATGATTAAATTATTAATGCAAATTTTTCTCCAATTTTTTCATATAGGCTTGTTTTCTTTTGGCGGCGGGTATGCGACATTGCCATTTTTGTTTGATGTGGCGGAAAAATTTCACTGGTTTACTATTAATCAATTAACTGACATGATTGCAATATCCTCAATTACACCCGGACCTGTAGGGGTTAATATGGCAACATTTACCGGCTTTGCAACCTCAGGAATTTTGGGTGCTTTGATTGCAACTTTTGCAATAATGCTGCCGTCTTTTATAATTGTTTCGATTGTTTATAAAATTTTAGATAAATTCAAATCTAATAGTTATGTAAAAAGTGTTGTATCTTCGCTAAAACCCGCAGGATGTGCGCTGCTCTGCGCTGTTGGGATAAAGCTTATATTTACATCGCATTTAAAACTGATAGGATTGATTATTCTTGGTATATTTGTTATTTGCGGGTTTATAAAAAAACGTGATCCGATATTTTATCTTGGCATAAGTGCAATATTAGGATTTATTCTCGGGCATCTGAACTGGATTGGCGTCTAGGGGTAAAT
>JAFUUT010000078.1 GCA_017477685.1 bacterium
CACCACCAACTCCGGACGATCCTACAGCACCGACAGATGATGGTAAATGGACTCAAATCCAAAGAAAAATTGATGAAAGTGACTTAGACAATATAGACAAACGTCAACATATGAGATTTGGAGTTAACAGTTCAGAATTCCCGGTAGCACTTGAACAAACAGGCAACGGAGTAACAAAAATTCTAGACGTATCAAAAGGCGGTGTTGCCCTCGAACATGACGGTTCATTAAAAGTCGGTGATGAAATAATGTTACATATGATATACGGCGATATGGACATATATGCGGAAGTAAAAATTGTAACTGCAACAACATCCAGAGCCGGAGCAGAATTCATCAATCTGGATAAAGCAACCGCAAACCAAATATTATACTTGAACATTATATCCGAAAACTGGCACAACAAATTATCACTAAGATAATTTAGAATAAACCAAGAAACAGATTAGATTTTATCTAATCTGTTTCTTTATTAATATTTGTAAAAAAACTTAATATCCAAGCATAAAAAAGGAAATTTTTTTTTATGTTTGGCGTTAATTAATACATAAGCCAAAATGTCATGACTTTGTCATGGTGTGTGCAAATAAAATAAAGACAATAATCAGATATAAAATAAAGAAAGGAAAAATCATGACTTCAATGAACAAGAGAAGAAACACCAGAAGACGTATCCTCGCAACACTGCTGACGGGATGTTTTATGCTTAATCAAACAATGACATTTTCCGTATTAGCCAGCGAAATAACAGGGGTTACAAACGGTGGACACGGCACATTTGATATTACTCCGGAAGGAGCAAGCGGAAACGTAGGATTTAGAAATTATGATCAATTCACATTAGACCAAGGCGACATCGCAAATCTTATATTTCAATACGGGACATCAGATATTGAAACATTTATAAATTTAGTTCAAGACAGAGTAATAATTAATGGTATCGTTAACTCAATGAAAGACGGCAATTTCTACAATGGTAAAGCCGTATTCATTTCACCAAAAGGAGTTATTGTAGGAGCTTCCGGCGTACTTAACGTAGGTTCATTGGGAATTTACACCCCGGATCCTGCAAATAAGAAATATCAAGACTTGGTAAACAGCCAAACTGCAGCAAATTGGAGTGCATTTGAGAATGCTGATTCAGCATTGCAAACAACAGGTCCTAAAGGTACCGGAGAAGGTATTGTTGACATAAACGGTAAAATATTTACTAACGGCGATATTACAATTAAAGCCGGAGACGTAAATATCGGACAGAATGCAGGATTGGTTGCAGGTATAGATGCAAACAAAATGAACTTGATACTTACACAAGAGCAAGCTAAAAACTTATTCAACCAACTTGTAAATACAGACAACTTAACAATTAACGATAATTTCGCAAGCAACGGTAATGCAAAAATTTCAATCAAAAGCGCAGGCTTTGGAGAAGAAAATAAAATCTACAATACAGGTATAAATGTTGCCGGAACAGTGGTTAACATGGCAAAAGGCAACGGCGGCGTATACTTAGAAAACAGAGTTGACGGCGGCGGCGGTATCAATGTTAGCGGAAATATTTACAACTCAAAAGGCGTTGTTGACATATACAACCAAGAAGGGAACTTAATTCTATCAGGTAATATTGCAAACAAAGGTAATGAAATGTATATTACCAATTCACCGCAAAATACCGAATCCGAATTAAAAATTTCAGGCAAAGTTGAAAATAACGGAAAACTTGATGTAATCAATCTTGGTTCTAAAGGTTTAAATATTACAGGAACTGTAAACAATAATGGAGATGCAACTTTAAGAAACGGCTATAATGCATCAACTACAAAAACTACGGCAGGTTTCAATGTTTCAGGAACAATAAATAATACCGGAGATTTAACAATGACCAACACTGCAAGCGGTGTTGACGGTATGAACATTACAGGAGATGTACACGCAGGCAAAAACGCAACACTTGTTAACGCAGGTCAAGCGGGCTTGAATATCAAAGACAGCGGAAAAGTTTCCGCAAACAAGGACCTTGCGATGTATAACACAGGTCTTGGCGGAACATTTGTTGCTTCTAACGCAAGAGTTAACGCTGAGAAAAATATTTATATCGATGACAACTCTACCGGCGGTACTAGAGTTCAAGGTCTTATCAATGCAAAAGACAATGTAGAAATGCACCAAAACGGCGGCGGTGACGTTGTAATCGGTGATAACACAGACAACGACAACTATATTACAGCAGGAAATGATTTAACAATCATAGTTAATGACGGAAGTATTCTTAACTGGGCCGGCATTCAACCTAACGCTCAAGTTTTAGGCATTGAGGATGCAAAAATATTGTTAAACGCCGGCGGAGACCTTACAATGGACGTTACAGACGGAACAATCGGTCAAGAAGTAGGTGCAGGATGCTACAGCGATTACTGCACAGGCATCTCAGACGCTCCGGGAACAAGAGATTATGCAAGATCTATTAATGGTAATGTAAAAGGAAAAGTTAATGCAACTACAACTAAAGCCGCAAAACCGGATGATCTTGTAATTAACTACGCTGCTATCGATTCAGATATGAATATAGATGCAATTAAAGCAGACGGCAGAGTAATTCTTACAACTGACTATAACAGAAAAGACTGACAAACCAGATATGATAGGGTAAATGCTTCAACAGACAAAAACAAAGCAAATGTTGAAGGCTACGGCATATCTTTAATTTCAAGCGGCAATATTGGTTCTGCTGATAATAAATTAACTTTCAACCAAACAAAAGCCGGCCAGCTTGCAACCGTTAACAATCCAAAACCTCAAGGCGGATACGGAATGGATGTACTGGCAAACGAAGACATCTACATTAAAGGCTTA
>JAFUUT010000079.1 GCA_017477685.1 bacterium
ATACTTGTATTAGAAAATATCTTTCAAATTATATAAAAAGTTGATTTCATTTGAATTATTATTTGGCATAATAGTTCAGTTATTATTATTTAATATAGAAAGAGCAGAGAATGAATTTAAACGAAGAATGTCTTTTACGTTATTTGAAACATCCCGATGAATTGTCATATAATACCGAAATATTGAAAATTAATAATCATATTTTGGAGCAGAAGTTTATTGTAAAAAACATTCTTGCGAATATTCCATTGTTCAACTATACTGAAAATGTGAAGTAGCAGGGTTTATTATATGTTAAGAAGAATATTATATTTTATATGGGTTACTATTATATCGTTTTTAATCGCATACGGTGTAAAAAGTGGTAATTTCGCCGCCTTTCTCGATTCGATAGAGAACAGAACTTTTGATATAAAACAAAGAGTTCTTGTTAAATCCGGACTGCGTAATCCAAATAAAGATATTGTTATTGTTGCTATTGACGATGCAAGTTACGAATATATTCTGGATAATTATGGCGAATGGCCTCTAAGACGTGATATATACGCAAAAATCGTGGATTACATTGAACAGCAACATCCAAAGAGTATTGCGTTTGACTTGATGTTTGTAAAATCCATAAAAAGTGAAAAGTCTGCTGACAATAAGTTGTCTGCATTATTTAAAAAATATGATAATGTTTATACGGCAATGAATTTGGATGACCAGCCTATAGATTTGAGATTTCCTCCTGTCTTGCCGGAGAATTTGCAAATATCCGTAAATGATACTTATAACCAGACTTATGATTATCTAGAATACAGCAATTGCCGAACCATATTGGAAGATATTTTGGATTCTACGTCTAACATCGGTATGGTGAATGTTTCCAGAGCAGATGACGGTGTTTTAAGAAAAATGCCTCTGTTTTTAAAGTATAAATACTCTTTCTATCCGCAATTAGGATTACTTGTCGGGCTTGATTATCTCGGTCTTCGTAACAATATGAGATTTACGGTTTTAAAAGACGGCAGAATTAAACTGGATAAGACAAATAAGATGTTCCATGCGCAGTATGACGGAGGTGTTTATCTGAATTGGTACGGACCTGCGGGAACTTTTAAAAACATTCCGATATACAAGCTTTTAAAAGTAATAGACGGAAAAGAACAAGCCGATATTGATTTTAAGGGCAAAGTTGTATATTTTGGCGCAACTGCTGCGAGTTTATTTGATATTAAAACAGTTCCGGTAGACAAGGTGTATCCGGGTGTCGAGGTTCAGGCAACGTATGTTAATAATATTATTGACGACAGTTTAATTCAGCCGGTTCCCGAATACGTCAACCTGATTTTTGCTATATTGCTTGCTATAATAACTATATTCTTTGTAATAAGGATGCCGTCTATATTTGTTGCTATCGGTAGTTCTCTTACAATGTATACACTGTACATTATTTTCACATATGGAATGATGAGCGGTATGTGGGGCGGTTATTATTGGGTTAAAATTGTATATCCGCTGACACTCGCTTTCTTTGCATTTATTGCAACCGTGGTTATTAAATATTTAACAATTTCTAAAGACTTTGACAGACAGTATCAGCTTGCGACAACTGACGGTTTGACAGAATTATATAATCACAGATACTTCCAAGAGCAAATGCAAATGGCTGTCGAAAATGCAAGGCGTTATAATGCCGATTTTTCTTTGATTATTATAGATATAGATTTCTTCAAGAATTTCAATGACAATTACGGGCATCAGGCAGGCGATGCGGTATTAAGACAAGTTGCCTCAACATTAAAAGCAAATGTTCGTATTACAGATATTGTATGCAGATATGGCGGTGAAGAAATGAGTATAATTTTACCGAATACTCCGTATGATATCGCTGTTTCTATTGCAAACAAACTATGTAGGATTGTGGCAGAAATGCCATTTGACTTGAATAATGGTAAAGAAGGACGTGTAACTATCAGTTTGGGCGTTTCGGCATTTGGTGAGCAAGATGGCAAAACTCCTGAAGAACTTGTATCTGCCGCAGATGCGAGATTATATAATGCTAAAAATAACGGCCGTAACAGAGTTAACTAAATATGAATAATAAATATATTGAAAATGAAATTAATATAAAGGATATTATAAAAGATTCTGCGTATAACCCGTGCTTTATTGAAAATAACGAGAAACAAATCGGTGATTTTATAAGTTTTTTATCCGCAGATGACAAGTTATTTTTAGTCGGGGGGTATGTTGGCTCAGGTAAAACGATGTTGACTCGTTTTATTGAAGAACAAATAAATCCGGATGTTTATATTTTGGATTATACTTGTTTCGAGAACACAATACTTGATGATATGCTTTTAAGTTTTTTTGAAACATTTAGAAAGTATACAATACAAGGTAAGTTCGCTCCTCCAAAATTGAAAGTCGAAAATTTTACACAGAAAATTAATTCCTATATTAATTCTGTAACCTCTCCGATTTTGGTTGTTTTAGATTCTTTCGATGCCGTGTTAAAAGAAAATAAACAAGACATTTTGAATTTTGTTAAACATATTACTTTAAAAGAAAATATAAAAGTAATAATAACTTCAAGGAAATATGATTTTGAAGATTTTTCGGATATAAAGTATTCTCAAACAACAGTTCAGGCTCTGTCTAAAAGTATGTTTGAAAAATACCTCAAAGATAACGGTATAAAAAATATCGGAATCTTGTCTAATGAATTATATAAGCAGACAAAAGGCTATTATAGTGATGTAACTTTGTCATTAATAATAATGACGCTTAGGAATTTCGGCATAGGCAATTTTTTAGAAGCGTATTCAAAGAGCGGTTTGGCTTTTATGGATTTTATTCATAGAGATATTGTAAGTTTGATTGATCCTGTCAGTTTACATTTATTCAGGCTTTTGGCTGTAATGAGAATACCGCTGCATGAAAATTTGCTGCGTTCTGTACATTTGTATTCTCCGACGCATATACAGTTTTATACAGATCATCATTTCTTGTATAAAAAAGGTGAAAGTTTTTATTTGCCTGACTTTTTAAGAGAAATAATAGAACTTCAGATTCCGGCAAATGTAATGCTCA
>JAFUUT010000080.1 GCA_017477685.1 bacterium
GTTGTTGATAAGCTTGCTAATCTTTCGGTACCTAAAGCACTATCCATTGCTTTGGCTCCTTGAGGTGTTTGGGCGGTATTATTGCTTGCAAATATATTTCTTAGGCCGAGTGCTAAACCTATAGCTTGTCCTACAACTTGTCCTGTAGAGAAAGAGTTGTTTCCGTATTGTAAGGAGAAATTTTCATGATACATTGCGCGGCCTAAGCTATATGTTGATTGCGTGTTTCGTGCCATAATGCTGGTATTTTGAATCAAGCTCATGCGTCTTGAATCTACAGTATTCAGGTTTATAGAACCAAAATGGCCATCGACCTTATTGTTTCTGTAGCGACTGTAGTTGGCAAGGTTTACAGTGGTCATTTCTCTGGGCTGTATTTTTGACATGATGTATCTCTCTCTCTATTTTTATACTCTTATATATATAAAAAAATTATGAGATATATAATTGATATATTTCTTATATATTGTTACAAAAGTTTACAAATCAGAAATAAAAGTAGGATAAGTAGGCAAGTAGATAAGTAGATAAGTAGATAAGTAGATAAGTTCATATAGGTTTTATTGGCTTAATTTTATTATTTACATTATAAAGTATCTAATTATTGTAGTGCTATCAAACATATCAAACCTGTCAAATTTTATTTACTTCTATATTCTTTTATACTAAAATACCTGTGTAAAATACTATGAATACAAGAGGGAAAATATATGCAAGTATCTTTAAACTGGCTGAATGAATTAGTGGATTTATCTGATATAGAAGTTTCTCAGATTGCGCATGAACTTACTATGAGCGGTTTGGAAGTTGAAGCGGTGGAAGAATTACAGCCGTCTTTCACTAATATAATTACTGTAAAAATTGAAAAAATTGATAATCATCCGAATTCTGATCATTTACATCTTGTTACTGTAAATACAGGCAGTGGTGTGAAAACTGTTGTATGCGGAGCTCAAAATATTGCTGTCGGGCAAATTGTGCCTTATGCAAGTGTGGGGTCAAAAGTTTTGGACAGAAAAACAGGCGAGCAGTTTGAACTTACGCCTGCTGTTATTCGCGGGGTTGAATCTCAGGGTATGCTTTGCTCTGCTGATGAACTCGGTGTATCTGACAGAAATTATCAGCAAGAAGACGGAATACTTGTATTAAACAGAATTTTCCCTGATGTGCAAATCGGTGCTGATGTTAAAGATGTTTTAGGTTTTGAAAAGGATACAATAATTGATGTTGCTCCGACCGCAAACCGCGGAGATCAAATGTCTGTTATTGGTGTGGCAAGAGAATTAAGTGCATTGTTTAACAAACCGCTTAAACTGAATCCTATAGAATGTACAAAAGATTTAACTACCGATAAATTTAAGGTAGAGATTTTAGATAAAGATGTTTGCAAATATTATTCTGCAGGGCTTTTGAAAAATATAAAAATAAAATCTTCTCCGGATTGGATGAAAAAAAGACTTATCGCATCCGGTATTCGGGCAATAAATAACGTAGTCGATATTACAAATTATGTAATGCTTGAGTACGGATGTCCGCTGCACGCATTTGATGCCGACAAATTAGACGGATATTTATGTGTAAGACGTGCAAAAGAAGGTGAAAAGATTACAACATTAGACGGTGTTGAAAGAGATTTAACTAACGATTCTGTTTTAATTGCAACACAAGATAAGGGTGTATGTTTGGCAGGTGTCTTTGGAGGTGAAAATTCCGAAATTGATGACAATACAACTTCTATGGTATTGGAAGCGGCTTATTTTACCCCTGTAACAAACAGAAAATCATCTCGCAGTGTGGGCTATCGTAGTGAAGCGAGTGCAAGATTTGAACGCGGAATTGATATTGAAGCTGTAAAACCGGCGCTGATGCGTGCAATGCAGCTTTTAGTTCAATATGCTGATGCTGAGGTTATCGGTGTTGTTGAAGACGGTAAAAATAAGCTTGAACCGTTAGAAATTACCCTAAGATATCCGCAAATAAAAAGAATTTTAGGTTGTGATATTGATGCTGAAAAATGTGATAGTATATTAGAAAAATTAGGATTTGAAAAGCTTGGCGGCAATCCGGCTGCTGCGAAATTCTCTGTACCAAGTTTCAGAGCATATGATGTTACAAGAGAAATTGATTTGATTGAGGAAATTTCGAGAATTAACGGTTTTGATAAGATTTCTCCGACACTTCCTCCAAAATCTCAACTTCCTGAAATATCTTTGGAAGAAAAGGTTTTGAAAAAAGTTCATCAGATGATGCTTTCCGCAGGTTTAACAGAAATCCAAACAAGTTCATTGATTGGTAAATCTTTACTTGATAAATTCAAAATAGATTATGATGATGAGAATGCCGTTAAAGTTGCCAATGCGGCCAGTGAAGAATATTCAATGCTTCGCCAAAGTTTGGCAGCCAGTGTACTCAACTGTATGAAAAACAATTTTGATAACGGGCAAAAAACTTTCTGGGCTTATGAAATCGGTAAAACATATGTAAAAGTTGCGCCGGCGGATGAAAGAAATACCGGCGTAAAGGAAACGAGAGTACTAGAAGGTATTTTAACAGGTGAAGTGCAAAATTCCAAATGGGAAGTTAAAACTCCGACAGACTTTTTCTATGTAAAAGGTATTGTTGAGAATTTGTTAACAGAATTGGATGTTATGCGCAGAATAAAGATTGTTCCTATTGAGCAGACAGAGCTTGCAAAAACTCACAATGTTCTTCATCCGTACAGAACAGGTGTTATTTTGCTTTTAGGCAAAAAGCCTCAGCCTATCGGATATTTTGGGCAGCTTCACCCGACTGTTGAAGATAAATTGAAACTTAATCAAAAGGCGTTTTTATTCAAACTTGATTTGACAGAAATAATTGCCGCCGTTAAAGAATCTGTTCCAAGATTCAAACATATTCCTCAATATCCTGAGGTTCGACGTGACATTGCATTTATTATCAATGAAGATGTTTCGTTTGATGATATCCAAAGAGTTATAAAAGGTGCAGTTAAACAAAATATCTTCAACGGTTCTGAAATATTTGACGTATATCAAGGTGAACATGTTGAAGAAGGGTTTAAGTCTGTCGCGTTCAGAATAAAAATGCAAGATGAAAATGCAACCTTGACTGATGAAATAATTGAACAGCAAATGCAATCTGTTCGTGAAAAATTGCAAAAAACTTATGCGCAAATATCCTTTAGAGAATAGGGGGGTAAATGTTGTTATCAATGGTTGCATCGGACTACCATTAGTTGCACGCAGGAGTAAATAAAAATTCCTCCCCTATGGGGGAGGAATTTTTATTTAGTTGAGAATTGTAAAAAAATTACCTGTCATAACAATCAATCCGACAATTTACAGAAATTATCACCCCAAGAGATATTTTTAATGACAAATCTTTTGTTTTTTACTATAATACTAGTTAAGTTGGACTTGTCAGATTTAGAGGGCGGCTTATGAAAAGATTATTTTTATCATTGATATTAGGTTTTATGTTAACTGTCGGCAGTGCTTATGCAAAAGATATAATTCCGACATCACCTGTATTGGTAAATGTTCATACTGTAGGACTTTATCAGGTCGGGAATGAGGTAACTATATACAAATTCCCTGATGAAAATTCTCCCGTAATATACGATGTGAGATGGGATGAAAATCAATTTGTCCCTCAAAGTCTTACTCCCGAAAAATTTTTCTCTGTGTTCTTATCCAAAAAAGAGCTTGCACTTGTCAATGTAGTTGATGTTGCTGATGGCTGGGTTGAAATTGTGTATAACAATTCAACAGGCGAAACAGGCTGGATTAAAGAAGATGACCCGTACAAATTTATGACCTGGATTAATTTTTATAATACATATGGTAAAAAATACGGTTTGAACCTTTTAAAAGGTGCACCTGCATTATGCAAAGATTTGAAATCTTCTCCCGAAGATATGGCAAAGACGATTTCTACAATAAATGTTCCAAAACAGATACATCTAAACGTAATTCGAGGCAATTGGGCATTGGTAAGTGTTATGGATATGGACAAAACTCCGAAAACAGGATATGTCAGATGGAGATCTGACGATGGAATAAGATACTTTTTCCCTGCCGTTCAATCCAAAAACTAATATTATCCTGCCACAAATCTTGCAAGAGTTTCAGGAAATTTGTTGATTAGTGCATCTGCAAACTTTTCTGTGTCAATTTGTGTTACGACGAGTGCTAATAATTCCTGCGGAAGTTCTAACATCATTTTTTCAAGATATTCTCTTTTTATTACTCCCATTGCACCTACAACATCATCTTTTTGACATTCTCTTTGGATAATGTGAGTGTATGCTTCTGCATCAAAGTTTTGGAAATATTTGTTATCTCCGCTTGCGATAAAAAATGTAAGACGTCTTTTTTGTTCAGGTTCAAGACTCATTATCGCTTGTTTATAAGCTAAATCTCCAAGTTGTGCAATTTGATTTCTTAGTTCTGCGTTTGTGCCTTCTGCTTTTTCTCCGGTGACGCTCTCAATAATCTGTTGGAGGTACGTATCAGGTATAAATTTCATATTCTGCAGCAGGTATTCTTTATCCATGTCAAAGCCTGTTAAGACTTTATCAAGCTGTTTTTCAGGCATCATTTCAATAATTTGTCTTTGTGAGAAAAGTTCAAAAGCTGTTTTTACAAGTTCTTCTTTAGGTATTTTCTGGAGCATATCCATTAGTGCATCCATTGTAAAAAAGCGCAAACCTTGTATTAAATCTTTTTTCTCAAGCATAGGTAACAGTTTTTCAACTTGAGCCGTAGGCATTGTAATTATTATTGCAAGTTTATTTTCAGGGTTTGCAAGTTGGAAAAGTTCAATCAACTGAGATGGGTCAGTGAACATTTTTACAGCTAATTCAATAGCTGCCTGATTTCCTCTCATTGCTTCTTCTCTTATAATTTCATCTATTGATTTGTCCGCATATATCTGCATTTGGGACTCTGACAGTCCCAATCTGTTTTGAATATATTCTAATGTGGAATCAATTTTTAATGACATGAATACCTCGAGAGTTCTTTATTTTTACTATCGGCACATATAATTAATAAATTTAATTAATTACGACAATTGTAACAATATTTAATATATCTTTAATTGCTAACAGGGCTTGAAGTTTGAATAAATATAAATGTAAATTTTTGTAACAAAATAGGGTGATTTGTAACAAAAATTTACCATTTTTGTACTTTATATATATAGGGAAAAATATAAGGAATGGAAAAATGAGTTTCGATGTAAACAATTTCTCTATGAGTGAACCGGTCATCAAAGCGGCAGTCGGAACAAATAATGACGGCGGCAGTGGCGGTAATTTAGGCTATATGGGCGGCGGAGGAAAGAAAAAAGACCAAAATCAAGGAAGTTTGTTCGAACAAAGCGGTAAAAAGGGTGACTCATTTGAATTGTCTTCCAAAATCCCGCAAGATTATATGAGTGAACCTGAAAAAGAAAATTCCTGGTTTGGCGGATTATTATCAAAGATTAAAAAAGGATTATAATTTATTTATAATTCTTTTTTTTTGTTCATGTATAATCAGAATAGAGGTTATATAAAATTTTAATATAGAGAGTGGGGTGTTATTATGACAGAATTGAAGGGTACTAAAACTGAGAAAAATTTAATGACCGCATTTGCCGGCGAGTCTCAAGCAAGAAATAAGTATACTTATTTTGCTTCTGTAGCAAAAAAGGAAGGGTATGTTCAAATCAGTAAAATTTTTGAAGAAACAGCTGCAAATGAAAAAGAGCATGCAAAAATATGGTTCAAACTGTTAAATGGTGTAGGTGATACCGTGAA
>JAFUUT010000081.1 GCA_017477685.1 bacterium
AAAAAAATAAAATGTTCATTTATCGGGGATAAAATTGTATTTGCTATTTCAACCAATAAAGACCTTTTTGAAATAGGTCATTTATTTACCCCGATGAAAAGCTCAAAACAGATAGAAAAGTTGTATAATGAAATAGTTTCAATCATTGAAATGATAGACTATTTCAAATTGAATGAAAGGACCGGGTTATAAATAATGAATTATTATGTAGGATTATCTTTAGCGTCAAGTTCGGGTATGGATTCGGGTGTTGCAGTTGTAGATGAAGATAATAATTTAATACTACTTGATAAATTATACAAAATGGACGACATAATTTATTTTTTCGAAAATTTTAGCTCTTTAAAAAATTCTAAAATATGTGTATCTGTTCCATATGACAGAACTATGCTTGAGGGGAAATGGCGTATTCTTGGCAAATCATATCAGCCTGTTGCAACAAACGATAACATCCCAAATCGTGATAACTGGACTCAAAGACATTCGACAAGAGGTTCGGAATATTTCAAAAGTTTAACAGAAAAAGGAATTACGGTTACACGTTTTGATATATATATGACAAGGCAGAGCCTGCATTTGAACTCTTGCTTCAAAGATCGCTCTCCTGCGGATTGCAAATTTCTTCAACAAGCATTAAAATATGAATGGGGATTTGCTGATTTGCCGTCAAATATGATGCCAATGTCGCATATGGAGGCAATATTAGGTGCAATTCTTGCTAAAGAATATGAAAAAAATCCTCAGCAAATAAGGAAAATATATTCTTTCAGAGGGCTTGATGTAATTGATATTAAAAAGACATTGAATATATCATCCGAAGTATACGAATTTGAAAGTAATTGTGCCGCTTTGAGATAACGTGTAGGGAATTATTTATGAATTTAAAGACAATGATATATAAGTTAAGTAATCCGCTTTTGTTCTATACGGACAAATCCGGTAATTCTATTTTTAAAAATTATAATTTTTTTCATGAAGACGGTTGTCTGTACAATACAAAATATTTAATGACTGAGGCAGGCAAGGCTTTGGAATATAGATTTGATTTGAGCAGATATTCATTATATGCAAGAATTGTGTTTTCAGTTTTGGCATATTTAATATTTATAAATTTAAGATTTACTGTATTTAGCTTTATATTTTTTGTTGTATTGTTAGTGGTGATATTTTCTGCAACTCATATTGCATGTGCAAAATATTATGAAAAACATTTGTTAAAAACTTTTGGCTCATACAAAGTTGTTGATTTTAAGCCATATATGGCTCCTGAAAAACGTGAAGAATACAAAGGTTATTTCAAGTCGAAGTTTATAATTGCGTTAATATTGTTTGCCGTATATTTATTCCCTGCGATATTTATGTATGGATTTCTAAGACTGAATGTAAAATCCGAAAAGCCGCATTTTAAGGCAATTGCTGTGGTGTCTGATACGTATTTAAAATTGTACCCGAAACTTCCGATTGTATATGATATCGGTGCATACGCAAAATATGCAACAGAAGATTATGAAGGTGCAATAAAAAATTATAAAACAATATTCAAAATGACGGGAAAACGCTTTGAGCAGAGGGATTTGTCAAGATTTGCCAATATTTTGTTCCTTGATAAGCGATTGAAGGGTGCGCAAGAAGCTGTTGATGAGTTCAACGAGTATTCAACTAAAAAGAAAGCTTCTATATTTGAGCAGTCCCAACTTTTGTGGATAAAATCAATGTTTAGTGTAAAAAATGATCTGGTAGATGTTGTGGAACAGGATTATGATGATTTGTTAGCATCTATACCTGAGGATGATTTTAAAAATAAGTTTTATATTTCTTGTGATAAAGCGTATATGTTATATTTGCTGGGCAAATATGAGCAGGCAGTTAAATTGTATGATGAACTTATTCAAACAGCCCTCCAAAAAGGCGGCATAAATCGTTCGGATTTAAATAATTTATATGCCGAAAGGGGGTTTGCCAAAGCATACACAGGAGATTCAAAAGGTGCAAAAGAGGATTTTGAATCTTCAGGATATGATCAGGATGTTCTTCAAAGTCATGAACCTCAAGAAGTTGGGCAGGGTTTTGTTGTAGACAAATTTTAGTCTACAAATAACATTTACGCTCTTGACCTTCAACTCCTGCGTATAATTCTACATATTTTTTGGCAGGGCTTGCATTGATTTTTTCAAGTAAGACTTCCTCTATTTGGAAGAACCCTACATCTGCCGTCATTTCAATATCAATTTTGATTGGCAGTCTTTCTCCGTGGTGAATACCAATCCATTTAATTGCGTTTGCAGAGTATTTATGAATGTCTCCGACTTTAGGCATTGTGTTAATTGCAAGAGGAATTCTTGCTCTGCCCTTTGTCATATCGCATCCGTCAGCGATAAGCAGAATACCTGCTTCAGTAGAATGAATTTTATGAGAAGACATATGTCCTATGATTGCTTCTGTTGCCATAGCTTTAATTACAACTCTTTTATGAAGATTATCAGGGAACAGGTGCATTAAAGCCCTATCAATTATGGGTTGAGAAAGCAGTGCAGACATTTCCTCGTGGCTCTGTCGTCCTATTGCCATTCCCATATCATGCATTAAACCTGCAAGAATTATTGCACACATACTATCTTCAAAAGTGCCGATTTCTTCCTCCTCTAAAGAAGTCTTTATGCCGAAATCGTGTAATATATTTAACATTTTTATTGCATTATAAACTACCTGCCTCATATGAACAGGCCCGTGATCGTTATATCCTAAGCGTTTTATGGATACGTTGTTAGCGTATTCTTGAATTTCTTGCAGTTCTTCATCACTAAAAAGATAATTGACCAATTCCAAACAAATCGGTCTGTCTTTAAGTCTGTTTAATATTTTTGTTTCTGTCGCCTGTTCTTTTATTGATTTCATCTCTTAAAAAAATCCTTTCTGTGCTTCTATTTATATAATAACCTATATTTTGAAAAAAGTTAAGCCTTCAAGTGAAATGTTAAATATTTCCCTTTTAATGATATTTGTTGTATCCTGATATAGTAAGCCTGTAGATATTCTGATAAATGAAAAGATTTCTTATATTAGTTATTTTAATATTAAATATTATTTGCCCTGCGTACTCATCAGAGGAGGTTGGGCTTGTTTTAGATGAAAATTCCCAAGAATATGCTCTAAATATTATTTCCAATGAAGAATTGGCAGCAAAAAGCAATGGCGAAGATGATATTTCCGAACATGAAGAACCACAAGATGTTGAGGATATTGACCTGT
>JAFUUT010000082.1 GCA_017477685.1 bacterium
TCACACACGTTTTTTTGTTTTACAATTATTGGTTACGCATCAAAAACGTCTTTTGTTTTTGCTTCCATTTTTGCTCTGTCTGTATATTTTTGGTCAATCTGACCTGCTTTATATACTGATTTAGTGATAATATGAGCTAAAAGGGACATTGAAATTGCACCAACAACACCCAATGCTTTTGTCATAGGAGATGCATTCAATATTTTTTGTACAACCGTTGTTTTAGGGAGTATGCCTAAAGCTTTATCTACGACTTTAGCAATTGCTTTTGATGCAATAGAAGACTTGAATACTCCATAAGATGCTGCACTTGAGCCTGCACTAACAAGTCCTAATTGCAAAAATGTTTTTGCTCTGTTTGTCATTTGTTCTTTTGTACATTTTAATCTGTTTGAAATGTCCCCCTTATCGTTTGCGACAAGAGGATAAAAACCTGACATCACTGTGCCTGTTACGTTTGACATAAAATACCAACCTTTCTTGCTTTGTTTAAGCAAATTAAAAATAACCTACTCTTATATAAAGTATTTTTTGTCAAAAAAATTGCCCTAATACAAAAATATAAAGCCTATAAACTCTTGCAGTACAAGTGTTTATAGGCGCTTTACATTGCTTAATATTATTTTGCAAGATTGTAACTTGTGTCAATTCTTGAAAAAATTTCTTCAATCGGGCAAGAGCCGTCAAGTACAATAGTTATCCAACTTTTTTTATTCATATGATAAGCGGGGTAAATGTATTTGTTTTTTAATAATTCAGGTACTTCATCTTTTGGTGCGCGAATATCTAAAACTTCTATAATTTCATCTTTCAGTCCTAATTTTGTTCCGTTTACAGACAGAATTGCCAAATACCATTTTTGATTATCTTTCCTGCGGCAGACGGCATTTCTCGGGAATTTTGGCCAAAGGTATTCTTCTTTGTCGCCATATTTTTTCATGGCATAACCTATAACCTTATAAGTGTAATCTGATTCAAAGATATCCATATCAAAACACTTCAAGGTTATATCTTCAAGAATTTTGTTGTATTCATCCCTAATTTTGCCCACAAAATCCCCGACTGCACTTTTTGCAAGGTGCAGGGTGTAAACTTCATTTGTAGATTTTTCTATTAGCTTTGTTTTAATCTCATTTGATTTTGAAATAGCTACAGTTAGCAAAAAATCCTTGTTGCAAATATCAATCGAATAAATATATCCGTCTTTATTTTTTGTAAAGCCGTAATCCTGTAGTTTTTTTGAATTGAATTTTTTATTCTTTATTTTGTGCATACCAATAATATTATATCTGAAAATAACCGCCTTGTTCTTTTTAATTGCAAAAATTTATATTGTCAGGCTAAAGCCTGACCTACATTATGTCCGGACATCAAAAAAAGACCCACTTGCGTGAGTCCTTTTATAATTACTCCAGGCCAGACTTGAACTGGCACCGGGTTATACGCCCGATTGGATTTTAAGTCCAACGCGTCTACCGATTCCGCCACTGGAGCGCGGTTTATATTCGATTGTCATGTCACCCGCTTAGCTTACAGCGTCTACCTACCTCTCCTCAAAAGATACTTAA
>JAFUUT010000083.1 GCA_017477685.1 bacterium
AAAAAGTAATTAAACAAATAAACTAACATATAAAAAAGAGCTTTGCAAAAAGCTCTTTTTTATATTTATATACGCAACATCTCGTTGTAAAACACCATTTAACGGCATATTTTATCTTGTCATCTTCACTTATTCTTGCTTTTGTATTTGTCGGAGATTTTTTCAACATCATCCATATTTATTTTTAAATAACGTTTTTGATCCAGATATAAACCGACTTTTTCTTCTTCTGCTCGTGTAGTAATAATTTTAACATAACAACTATTTTTATCAGAACAACGACCGTCACCGACAAATTCTAAAATATTTCCATCTGACAATTCAAATTTAGCGCCATCCGCAGAACCGATAAGCTGTTGCCCCATACAAGCCGCAAGCCCGCCGGATGATAAGTCTTCGCATTTTTTATCCATAGCCTCATTTATTATAGCAGCCTGCTGAACAGTTGATAAAGATTTTAAGATCATAGCTCTGCCTGCAACTTTATTTGTGTTCATTAAAAGCACAGGTAATGTCATTGCTGCAACAACACCGACTACACCTAGCCCGATTAGTATTGTCCCGACAATTGCCCAAATTCTCTGCACATCATGGAAATGCTTTAAGGAATCCCATTTTTTGTTCTGCCATGCCCAATCATTACCTTTAACCCCAAACCATATAGACAAAGCCAAGCCGATTGTACCTGTAATAAAATTGAGAAATAAAACAACTAAAACTATCATTCCTGAAAATTCTTTTGAACCGTAAAGCCCGCCTATAAAACCGAATAAAAATGCTATAACATAAGATAAAACAGCAACAGCCAATGCTATTAATGTTAAATATGATTTATTAAATAAACCCCATATCCAACTGAAAAAAAATGCACCCCAGTTAAATCTTTTTACTTCTCTTGGGATTTCATTTCCTTTTCCCTGTCCTGAATTGTTCACAAAATTCAAATCGTCCATACTCCCTCCTTTTAAAACATCACTAACCAAAGTATAATAACATTTTAATCAAAATATTGTCAAATTATAACTCGAAGTAGGTCAGGCTGAAAGCCTGACCTACTAAAATCCTCACCAGTTGCAAAATAACAATCGGTTTGAGAAGAAAGAACGGAGAAATTGAGAATTATTTTGGTGCAAAAAATTGCACCCTACTTGCTGATTTTAACGATTTTGTGCTTGAACAATTAAAAGATGAAAATTTTCAAAAAGAATATATGAATGATGCTCTTGAACAATATGTGAATGACGGAGATTTTAATGCGTTTTTCCGTTCATTAGAAATGGTTATAAAATCACGTGATAGTATTTCTGGTTTTTGTGAAAAGGCAGGAATTGACAGAGCTATGCTTTATGACATTTTTGCAGGAAAACGAGTTCCAAGAGTTGATACTTTGGCTAAAATTTTAAAAACACTTGGTTATAATCTCAAAGTTGCATAATTTCTAATTTTATGTTAAGTCTTGTACAAATAAAAATGGAGTTTTATGAAAAATTTTATTATTAACCATTTATCAATTTTTATAAATATAATTGCAATTACAATATTTGTAATTTTTTCCACTATTTTTGTCCTTACAAATGGAACGCATATTTTATGTAGTGAATCAGGTAACTGTTCTTTATATGTAACATGTTTTTCAAACAAACCTATACACCAAGTGGAATTTATAATCAATAATAACAGTAAAATAATGTGTAAAGAAAAAGTACAACACGGACAAGCTTTAACTACACATTTAATAATACAAACCAATAATGTAAGTAATGAATTATATCATAAATTAGGTTCAGAAGAATGTTTGATTTATAAAGAAATTCTTGAAAATAATTTACAAAGGCAAAATAAAACACTTAATTACTATAACCAACATGGTTCTTGGTATCATGTAATATTTTTCTTGTTGTGTTTAATACCAGGTTATATTATAGGATTCTTTGCGAAAAAATTTAACCTTTTTAATAACAATCATCCAAGGCATAAGTAATCACATAGAATGCAATTATTTGCACCGAATTTTAAATAATTATTATTGAAAAGTGGCTTGTAGATTGGGTGAAACTTAACTATAATTTTGGAGTGCAATTTATAGTTTGTAGGTCAGGCATTTGCCTGACGGGATTTATTGTCAGGCTGAAAGCCTGACCTACTAAAATCCTCACCAGTCAAAATTAAAGTCCGCCGACCAAAATGGTCGCCGGACTATAATTCGGAGAAGGTGGGATTTGAACCCACGGTACAGGTAACCCCATACAACACCTTAGCAGGGTGCCGCCTTAAGCCACTCGGCCACTTCTCCTTAAGACGGTAATTTTTATTATGCATGCATAATAGCATAAACATTTATTTTTGAAAAGCCTTTAAAAAAACTTTTTATAAGCTATAATTATTTTGAGTAATTCATTTGAAAGGTTAGTTTATTATGATTGAAATGAAAGTTATGGGTATTGCCCTGGATACAAGAACAGGCTCTCCGATTGTTGTACTGCACGACAAAGAAAACAGAAGAGCTTTACCGATATGGATTGGCTCGGCAGAAGCAAGTTCTATTATTAGAAAAATTGAAAATCTCAGTGTTTCAAGACCCATGACTCATGATCTTGTTATTAACATTATTGAAAAAACAGGATATTCCATTGATAAAGTGGAAATTAACGATGTGGAAAAAGAAACCTATTTTGCAACAATTTTCTTGAAAAATAAGGACGGAGAATTTGTGGAAATAGATTCCAGACCTTCTGATGCAATTGCAATCGCTATAAGGGTAGATGCTCCTATTTATGTCAATGCAAAAGTACTCTCAAGCGGTTCTGTTTCAACAGATAGTGCAAAAGACGCACAAGAAGCAGAAGAATTTAAAGACTTTATCCAAAATATTAAGCCTTCCGATTTTTCAAAACTTATGAAAGACTCTGACCAGCATGAAAGTGACCAATAAAAACTTGAGCTGTTAAAAATTATTAAGCACAAAAAATGAATGATTTAGGCTTTAGACGTGGTTTTTATTTTTTTGTACACTTTTTCACAAATTAAGTATAGATTATAAAAAAGTTTGATGATAATATACATTCTGAAAGGGAAATTTTTTCAATTAAGATGGCGAGAGTTCATATATTAAAATGGCTTTATAAACATTCACCCGTTAATTTTTATAGTATAACGGAAAACGGAGAAACTATAATTAAATCCATAAATAATATCTCCGTTGGTTACAAGTTTGATGAAAAATTCTCAACAGATAAAATTGAGAAACTTAGAAAACAAACAAAATTTTTCAAACGATTTTCAACTATTATTATACTGCTATCTTATATTGCACTCGTTTATGGAGTTATATTCCCGAATTACACATATTTTGAAGGAAGTTTGAAACATGTGCTGTGTTTTTTGTTATTTGTAATCGTAATAACAATATTTATTGCCTTTGCAAACAGCAAAATTTATGAGCTATTTTTAAGAAAAAAATACGGGCAGTATGAAAAAACACATTTCCCGTCTTCAAACTCTATTGAAGATCAATCATACAAGGACTTTAAGCTGGAACTGGTAAAAATATTTTTGCTGGTAATATGCATTGTTGGGGTTTATTTTTGGATAGGTTCACCTCATATCAATACTTTGAATATGATTACGCAAGGACGTTATGAAGATGCTGTCAAAATGACAACTCTGTGGTCAAAAATCATTCCAAATGACCCGCAATGGTACTCTTTGCGAGCATATGCAAAATTCCATACCGGAGATTTTGAAGGGGCGGTTGAGGACTATGACAAAGCATATAATCTTGAAAATAATGAATACAAAATGATGAATTTTGATAACAAAATTTATGTCAGATATGCTCAAAAGAATTACAAACAAGCCCTGAAAGATTTTGATAAAGAAATAGAAAATGCACAGGATGAATTTGACAGAGATTCGTTCTTGTGGGACAAGGCACAATTTTTATACAATATTGAACGCTACAAAGATGCATTAAAAATATATGATATGCTTTTGGTCAATTCAGAAAATGACAGGATATACCTTATAGAAAACCGATTATATTATGAACGGGCACAGGTACATTTGAGATTGAATAATGAGCAGGAAGCACAAAACGATATGGATAAGGCGTTTGAACTAAACCTTGATCCGAAATTCCAAAATCCGATTCCTGCGCCGACATTATTGCTAAACAATTAAATATAAAGCCCTCGCACATTTCGAGGGCTTTTATAATATGTTTCCCAAATTTCTCCGTAATGCCGACACTCAATCGGCAGAAAAGGTTGTTTTTACCTTTTCCCTTTTTCCTTGCCTATTGATTAACTCAACAACGACTCTAATAAATTTGCATTTTGCAATGCACTTGAAGATTCTTTTATTCTTTGCTTATAGATATAAGTTCTTAAAGCTTCACGAATAAGCTCACTTCTGGAGCGATTTTCACCGATTGCAACCTGATCAATTCTTGATAAAAATTCTTCAGGCATTGAAATTAATACTCTTGCCATATATTCTCCTTTTTCT
>JAFUUT010000084.1 GCA_017477685.1 bacterium
GATACTATGTCAAGAATTAGAGCAAGCCATATTTTGGTAAAAACAGAAGATGAAGCATTAAATCTTTATAACGAGATTAAAGATGGCAAAATCGAATTTGAAGAAGCCGCAATGGAAAATTCTATGTGTCCGTCAGGCAGAAACGGTGGAGACCTTGGTTTCTTTGGCAAAGGGATGATGGTAAAACCTTTTGAAGATGCAGCGTTTGATTTAGAAGTCGGAGAAATGTCCCAACCTGTTGAAACTCAATTCGGATGGCATTTGATTAAACTTACCGGCAAAAAGGACTAACAGATTGAATATTAGGGATTTTATGCAGGAGAACAACCTGCAATATTTGCTTGTAAATTCTACAAATGAATTTCTTGTCGAATATAACACTTTAGAAGAGAATTCAAGATACAAACTTACAGGCTTTTCCGGTTCAGCCGGAGAAGCTTTGGTTACTCCTGAAACAATATACCTGTTTGTTGACGGCAGATACCACATTCAGGCAGACTTAGAAGTTGACCGCAATATTGTTACGGTAGTTAAACTTCAAACAGGACAAAAATATCTTGATGAACTCATAAATAAAATTCCAAACGATGCGGTGCTTGGGATTTTCTCAAAAAAGAACTCTCAGGATAAAATTGAAAAACTGGCTCAAAAAAGAAATTTAAAATTGCTTGATACCGACCCTTTTGATAACAAATACAATTTGAAAAGAACAGATAATATCATACTTGATACAAAACTTACGGGCAAATCAACTAAAGAAAAAATATCAATAATAACTAAAAATTTAGAAGAAAATGAAGCTATATATGTTACAGACTTGGACGAGGTTTCTTATCTTTTTAATATGCGCAATTTCTCTCAAAACTTCAGCGCAAAAATTAAAGCTAAAGCAATAATTTCAAAATCAGAAGCTATATTTTTCACACAGGACAAGGCAGAAGAACTGACCGATTACCTGAAAAATACAACCTATAACATATATACGGACAAAACATCAATTAACGCTTTTGAATATAATCTTCTTGGCACAAAGGCAAAAGAACTGACCCATAATCCGGTAAAAATGATGAAAGCCCAAAAAACTCCCGAAGAATTGGCACATCTAAAAGATGCTTTTAGGCGTACAGATATTGCGGTCAATGCCATAAGAGATTTTATAAATAATAATGAAAATATTTCAGAATACGATATTGCAACTCAGCTTGAAAAAGAATTCTACAACCAAGGCGCAAAAGGATTGAGCTTTAACTCGATTGTTGCAAGAAATCAAAATTCCGCACTCGCTCACTATTCAAAATCCTCAAAAGATGAAATTGTAAAAAATGGCGATTTGGTTTTAATAGACTGCGGCGCATATTTTGAGGGAGGACTTGCAACGGACATCACAAGAGTTTTTGTAAAAGGCGAGCCGCACAAAAAACACAAGTTTATTTATACATATGTGCTAAAGGCATTTCTCCATGCGTTTAACTATTGTAAAACTCACAAAAAAGAAAAGATTACAGGATATGAAATTGATGAATACGTTAGAGAATTTTTTAATTCAAAAGACCTTGACGGCTTTGTATTCAATCACGGTCTTGGACACGGGATTGGAATAAATGTCCACGAGTATCCTCCGAGTTTGAGTTCAGGCGAATTTGCAAAAGTTCCTCTGCTCGATGGCGAATGCTTCTCTATAGAACCCGGACTTTACAAAAATGGCGAATTCGGAGTTCGACTGGAAAATTCTTGCTACTATGAAAATGGACAAATCCATTCTTTTGTCCGCATGAATTATGAGAAGAAATTGATTGATTATGATATGCTAAATGATGAAGAAAAAGAATGGCTGAAAGAATTTGAGGTTAAGTAATGGAAATTACAAGTGTTTCAAACAACATAGTCAAAGAATACGCAAAACTTCAACAAAAAAAATACAGAAACGAAAGCGGAAAATTTTTGCTGGAAGGCTTTAAAGCAATAAAAGAAGCATATGATTTCGGAATTGAACTGGAACATGTTTTTGTTAATAAAGATAATGCTGCAGAGTATGCTTTTGCCTCAAATATAATCATTGAAACGAATGAAGCCGTTTTGAGCAAACTTTCAACAACAAAATCCGCTCCGAATGCAGTTGCTGTCGGAGTTCAAAAACAATATAAAAAAGAGGATTTAAAAAAATTAAACAAAGTAGTTCTGCTTGAGAATATAAAAGATGCAGGTAATTTGGGAACAATTATCCGTTCCGCAACCGCTTTCGGTGCAGACGGAATAGTTTTGTACGGGGATTGTGTTGATTTATACAATCCGAAATGTGTGCGTTCATCTGTCGGAAATCTTTGGAAACTTCCAATTATACATATTGAGAAATTTAGCGAATTGGAAGATATATTTAAAGATTTTAACAAATTAGCAACACTCCCGAAATCAAAACACCTGCTTAAAGGATATAAGGCAAAACTGCCTTTGCTTGTGATGTTCGGAAGCGAAGCCGACGGTCTGTCGGAAAAACTTATTAATTTTTCAACGGATTCTGTCAAAATTGAAATGTCACAAACTGTAGAATCATTAAATCTCGCAACTTCTGTTGCCGTTATTTTGTATAATATTATGTAGAAAAGGAGAGATATATGAAAAAATTTGAAAAAATAGTTATAATTGCATTGTTATTGATATTGGTACCATACTTGGCATACAACCTTTATTTAACACAAACAAAATACTTATTGATTTTATTTGCATCAATTATTATTTTTGCTCTTTGGAAAGTAATATTTCCTAAAATATCAACTATAACAAAGTTATTACTCACTATAGGTATAGTTGTTGTTTATACATTTGCTTATGATGCATGCAATATGCTAAATCCTTACCCGATAATCGTAACTACAGATAATCCTGATGTGGAGAGAGAATTACAAGACTTTATTAAAATGAACTCTCCGGCTATTCAAGAAATCCGCCTGCAAGGGAACATATATTATACAACATTACACACTAATAACCGTAAAATATATGATAAATTAGCCATTAAAATCGCTCAAAATCCATCATTCCAATACAGAGTTAATATCGGTATGTTCTTCAAACATTCTAACAACCCTAAGACTCAAAAAAGAAGAATAGAAAAAGCTTTAAAAAATCGCATAAAACTTATGAAAAACGTAAAATCCGTAAAATGCCATTTGGAATACACAGAAGAAAACTCTAAAGCAAATTGGCAAGATGCTAAATTATATCTTGATGTTGTCGTAAACAAAAAAGCGGACAGATCAGAATTATACACCGTTATAGATAATTTTTTACCGGTTCCTGACGACAACAAGGACATTAAAATAACTCAAAAATAATAGCATTTTCTTAAACTTGTTTACATAAATTAACTAAAAGGCAATTTTTGGGCAGTAAAATACTTTATATAAATGTAGGTAAAATATAAAGGGATTTTTTATGTCACAAAATTGGGTAATGGCGTTAGATAACTTAGCAGCTTGCGGAGTACTGGATTATGATGCTCCGGCATTTTTGCTCGGTCAAGCTCCGAGATACGCAGGTAATCCGACGATAAAAGAATTGCCGTGTACAATTCCGGGATACCAGCCGCATGGAGTCAAAATGAACCCTTTATGCTCAGACACATACGAAAATGACGGGAATTTGGTTCATAACCCAAAATGGAAAAAGCTCTTATTTGCAGGAGTTGCAATAGGCGGCTCATTACTTATTGCTGCGTCCCTTTTAACTCTAAAAAGAAAAATCAAACTTCCAAAGCTTCCGAAAATTAAAATGCCGAAATTAAAAATGCCAAAATTTTTGTCAGGAATAAAAACAAAAGTCTCTAACCTTGGCTCTAAAATTGCGAAAGGTGTGAAAAAGCCTATAAACTGGATTAAAAATAAATTCCACAGACCATAAAAGAGAAAATTCCAAAACAAGAATTATTAACATTTGTTACAAAATAATCTTTTTTTGAAAATTCAAGGATTAATTATTTTTATATAATATATAAGCTCAAGGAGAGATTAAGATGGCAGATGGTATAAATTCGATTGATGAATTAAGAAAAGCACAAGCAGCAGCTCAGGCTCAAGGAACAAGTATCACCAATTACGAAGAATGGGCTCAAATACTTGAGGACTTTGACACGGCAGGAATTCAATCCACAGGAACATACTCCGGCGATGTACGCTTACACGAGCAAGTAATAAAACAAATTCAAGATATGGTCGAAACTATTCAAGAAGAAAACCAACAAGACCAAATGAAAGCCCAAAATAACGAAAACATAAAAACAGAGTATAAATCGGATAAAGAACAAGTCATTAAAGCAAACGTCGCAAACGGCACAAGCTCAGTCATAATGGCGGATTATATGAAATATTATCATTTACTGCAATAAAAACAGCCAAAAGGCTGTTTTTTTTATTTGCTCAATCTTTTTAATTCTTTCCTTCGGTTTAAAGGCCAAAATACTGAAACTGCTCGTCCGATAAATCTGTCCCCTTTTAACGGCCCCCAATAGCGGCTGTCTTGGGAATCACCTCTATTATCTCCCATCATAAAATACTCATCGTGTTCCAACTTGAACGGACCACATTTTAAAATTTGATCAGGCATAAAAAATAAATGAGTTACATCCTCAGAAGGACAAGGCGTAAATTCATAAATACTTTTTATATAGTCCTCCTCATACTTTTCATCATTTATATATACATAAGCAGAGCCGTCAGGTTCAAATTTTATTTCGACTTTATCTCCCGGCAATCCGACCACACGTTTTATATATGCAACATCCTTACAAAAAATACCGGTCAAACGGGAAAGTAAAGCCAAAGGTTTATTGGACAGCTGTGTTGACGGCGGATAAAAGACCATAATGTCACCACGTTTAGGAGTGCTGTAAAATCTTGAAAAGCGTTCAACAATAATCCTATCACCCTCGATAAGCGTAGGTTTCATTGACCCTGATGGGATCCAACGAATTTCACCAATAAAAAACCTTATTAAAATTACCATTACAAGAACAAATACCACCGTTTCAACAACTTCTGAGAGCATAAATTTGAATTTTATACCGCGTCTTATAAATTCTTCCTTAGTTAACGGTAATTTTTCCTTTTTCTCACGATTTGCTAAAAATTTGAATGTTAATATATCCCTAACGCTATTGCAAAATTTGACCGCATCATCTTTCAACTTTGAAACAAATTTAAAAGTTACAATATCTTTCACAGTATCTTTAAATTCATTATAAGAATCCTTTATTTTTTCAGAAATAGAACGCTTATCCTTTTCTACTTCTTCTTTTGCGGCCAAAATGGTTTTTATAGCATCTATAAAATCTTCTTTATTTAATTCCCCGATAATTTTTATTTCCTTACTCATCTTTCAAAAGCTCCGTTAGTTCTATCAATGAAGTTCTGTAATTATTATCATCAAGACTACTAAGCGATAATAAAGCCTTCTCAAGATAATTATTTAACAAAGAATGAGTTTTTTCAATACCTGAGGACAAATCATCCGCCCCGCCGGAATAAATAACAGGAGCATTATATATTCCCTCTGCAATATCATTTCCATGGGGTTTAGAAACATCGGACTCAGACAAATTAATCAAATCATC
>JAFUUT010000085.1 GCA_017477685.1 bacterium
ATACATATAGTAATTTTGCATAACCGTACGAACCCTGTGAGCTTGAGACATTGTCGGTTTTGATTTTAAGAAATTGTCAGCAACAAAGGTTACAATAATTTGCAGTCTTTGCTCATCTGTGTACATTCCGAGATTTGTCAGCAAATCCACAAATGCTAATGCTCCCATATCTGCTTTATTTTCTTCAATAATATTTCTGTATTTACCAAGTTTTTCACTGCTTTCTTTCGGTCCCAGAGAATGAGCATTCTCATGCCCGATAGTAAACCAATGATCTGCTTCATCAAGATAATATTTATGCTGATCTTTGTCTAATATCGCATCTAATCTTTCTTGTAATTTTGCCTTATCGCTGATAAAACGGATTTGCCTGTGATAAACATTTCTGCTGCCACCTCCGATAGTTAAAGACAATTTATCAGAATTCGGAAGATTTTCCGCAAGAGTAATTCCCCCTCTATATTCGCCAACATCGCCGGAAGCCATAACCATATCCACATCTACCATGGTTTGAGAAGGTTCAGATTTATCCTTCTGTTGAGGAGCATTCATAAATCCCGGAGTTATTGTCTGCTCATACTCATCCTTAAACGGCATATGGTCTGCCAATATTGGCAAATATTTTTTTATAGCCATCAGAGCTTCAGTACCTTTTTTGTTGACAATTCCTACTCTGCCGCCAAGAAAATCTTTTGGAATCGGAGATATACCGTATTGATTTAATAATGAAGATAATTCTTCATTCTCTACAATAGTTCCGGTCATCTCATCTTCGTAATTTTCACGGGTAATCGTGAACTCTAACGGTGTATCCTGCAATGTTGCCCATTTTTTGTCCGCATATGCATCCAACATCGGATCTGCCTTTCTTAATGCCGCTGCCTGCAATTTTAGGTATTCATTGAAATCAACATCGGTAGAAACAAAACTGGCCTTTTCAAGTTCATCAGCCATTTTAGAAAAATCTTCTTTAAAATAATCTATATAATCAATACCTTTTAAATTTTCTTCATCTCTTACAACCATAGAACGCTGGGTAAGTATAGCCCGTACTTCTTCAATCTTACCTTCTTTAAGCATTCTTAATAATACTGAATGGAATTCTTCTTTTGACAAATCCTCAGGATAAACACCCTTGCCCGGTTTTTGCTCTATACCTTTTGCAAGTCTTATCGGAGCAGACATTGAATCTATCGCATTGATACCCTTTTGAGCATCAAATAATATTTTTGTTAACTTTGCCTGTTCATTACCTTTTTCAATTTCGGATTCTAAAAATTCTTTAAACGGCAAATTATGTTTGCAATCTATTTGCATATTTATTTTTTCTAATATCGCCGCAGCTTTTACCAGATGTATCAAAGCTGTTCTGTCTCCGAGAGCAAGAGATGTATACTCCACAGACTCGGGAGTCAAAAACTTTTTCGTTACAAGATAATCTTTATGAGTTCTTTTCTTTAATTCGTCCATAGACAAATTAAGTTCATAACTAACCATATTTTCTCCTTATTTAAACGTATTATATAAAAATATTATACCATATCAAAACTATTTGTGATAAGTTTCACCCTTAATAATTTTAAACGCACGATATATCTGCTCTATCAATATTAATCTCGCAAACTCATGCAAAAATGTCATCCTTGACATGCTCATCTTTAAATTCGCACGCGCGGAAACATTTTGCCCTATGCCGTTCGATGAACCGATAACAAAAATAACCTCCTGAGTGCCGGCATTTGTCAATTCCTCAAGACAAGATGCAAATTCTTCACTCGAAAATTCTTTCCCTTTAATCTCCATAGTAATTACATAATCTGTCGGCTTTATATAAGACAAAATCTTTTCGCCCTCTTGCTCTAATGCTCTTGATATTAAAGCTTCATCCTTTATTTCAACAGGATTAATTTCTGTAATATTCAACGAAGCATACGGAGTTATACGCTTTAAGAACTCATCTATTCCGTTTTTTATGTATTTTTCTTTGATTTTGCCAAGTGCAATGATTTTAATTTTCAACTTTTGTTGCGTCACTTTCTATGTATATTGAACGAGAAGGGAATGCGAAACTGATACCTTCCTTGCGGTATCCGGCAATAACCTTTTGTAAAAATTCTCCCCTTACACGTAAAAATTTGAAATACGATCCGGATTTTATATATCCCATAAAACGAATATTTATTGAACTTTCACCCATGTCGTGAACGGCAATGGTAAAATCATTATTGATTTCTTTATGCTCAGTTCCGACCTCTTTCAATATATCGATAGCTTTTTGTATCATTTCATCACTCGTAGAGTATGTAACCCCAAAAGTAACTTTTAATAAACGCTTTTTAGCTTGAGATACATTTGTAACTATCGCATTGGCGGCTATATTATTCGGAACATTTATAAGAAAATTATCTAAATCTCTGATTTTTGTTGAACGAATAGAAACATCCTCTACATATCCCTCTATACCGTTAACTTTTACATAATCACCAATCCTGTACACATGGTCCGAGAGAATTGTCAAACTTCCGAAAACATTTGCAATTGTATCCTTTGCTGCCATACCTACTGCCAAACCACCAATACCAAAACCGGCGAGGATAGAAGACATTGAATATCCCTGACTCTGAATTATTCCCGTAATAGCAATGAAAATCAATACAACTTTCAAAAATTTCATCAATATCGGCAAAAATCTTAATAACGGAGAATTAGATTCCTGATTTTTAATTTTTTCTATTATCTTTTTGTTTATAACATCTATAATTTTAAAAAGAACAATAATCGCTACAAGATTTATACCCGTCGCAATCAAGCCTGCTTGTAATTTTGTAACCATTTAAGTTTCCCCTTTTTTATACATTATATTTACTAATTCTTTATTGTAAACAAATAAATTTGTATGGTATAATTCTATTGAACGGTTATTAATACATGATTGGGAATAAGATAAAAATAGTAGTTTTACTGGTTGGAGCCGTTGTAGCAGGTTTCTATTTCAGTAAAGTATATCAGCCAAAATCGAAAACGATTAAGCTATACCAACAGGGATTGAGTAATTATGGCAACAAACATTACCAAAACGCCTATTACTTGTTTTCACGTGTCAGCCGCATGTCACCGTTAAAACCTGCAGCCTTATACAGACAGGCCATGTGCGCAAAAATTCTGGGAGATAAAGAAGCCGAACTTCAAAGTTACATGCTCTTATTAAAATATTTTCCTAAAGATAAGCTATCAACTGAAGTAAAGTACAATTCGGCTCAAATACTTGTTAATAAAGACAACGAACTCGCAAGCCAATATTTTAATGAAGTTACGACAGAAACAAAAGATGAAGATTTCAAAATCGCATCAGAGTATTATTTGGCTAAAATCGTAGCCCAAAAAGCTATTATAAGAAAAACAAGACCCAGAATCAGTATAGAACAGGCATTTAGAAACTACTTATTAAAACATCCGGACGGAAGACTTGCAACAGATGTTGCCGATACATGGCTCGATTACAACAAACGAATAACATCCCCTGACAATGTTCTGCTTGCAAAAGCTTATTACTATGCGGGGAATTATGACAAGGCAGAAGAAGTTTTGACAAGAACCTTTGAATACGATAATTGGGCAGTTTCTGCTTTAAATGCATATGCAAAATCCGACCCTGTAAAAGGGAAAAATCTTATTGTCGGCGGAGTTTCAAAATATCCGGACAAAATAAGCAAAGACGATTTTAGGCTTGCAATAAAAGAATCCTTAAAAAAAGAAGGAAATCCTTACATTTGGGTTTCATCACTTTTCAATCTGGCAAATAAAACACAAAATAAAGAATTTTTGTGGAATTTAAAATGCGAATATGCCCCCGCAAAGGATAAAGAATCTTGCTATACAGGAATGTTCAAAACCTTCCCTAAAGGCGAATATGCGCAAAATGCACAGGTAAACTTGTTTAACATTGCAATTAAAAATAAAAAATATGATGCAGCCAAAAATATTGAAGAAAACTTTATAACCAAATACCCCGAATCCGAACACACTCCAATGATGATGTTTTGGAGAGCCAAATTAGAGCAAAAACACTATTTCAATCCGAATTTCAAAATGTTTTACCGCAATATTATAAATAACTACCCTGATTCTTATTATGCATACCGCTCTTTTTGGATTGTTGAAAATTTCAATTCTTTCACTGTAAGACCAAAAATGGAGCCGCGTACGGTGGAATACCCGTACAAATACCCAAACAGCAGTGATATTATTTACAATCTTATATTGGTTCAAGACTATGAAATGATAAAGAAATATACCGATGATGAATTCATCAAAAGCTGGGCATTATATCAACAAGGAGATTACACATCTTCCGCTTACACAGCTCAAAAAGCAATGGAAAAACTCAATATCAAACCTCCAAAAGATGATGTACGCTGGAGACTGGTTTATCCGCTGAATTATTACAAACAAGTTAAACATAATACAAATATTAACGGTAACAATCCGGAATTAATATTATCTATAATCAGAGAAGAAAGTCATTTTAATACGAGTGCGCAAAGTATTGTCGGTGCTGTCGGGCTAATGCAATTAATGCCGAAAACCGCACACGAAGTCGGAGAAAGACA
>JAFUUT010000086.1 GCA_017477685.1 bacterium
AGGCTGGGAGATTTATATGTAACTTGGCATCTTGATATCTATTCTTCCTGCCAATACATAGATGAAGCTATCACAGAATACCAAATGGCTCTTGAATCTATTGATTCGTACGAAATATATTATAAAATCGGTGTTGCGCAATTTTATAAAGGAGATCTTGATAAAGCCGTAAATTATTTCAATACGGCAATCAAAAAAAATCCTAAATATTCAAATGCATATTATATGCTTGCAGAAACATATACTAAAAAAGCAAGATTTACAGATGCAATAGAAAATGCACAAAACGCAATAAAATACGCACCATTAACAAGTTCTTGCGCACACTATCTGTTATACAGTTTGTATCAAGTTTCTTCATTCAGACTCATAAAAAACAAAATCAAATCATGCTATGAATATGTCATGGCAGCTATTACAATGCCTTTTGACAAACAAGCAATAAAAAGAGTAAAAGATTCTTTAGCATATGCAAAATTTTTACCGATTTTGTTTAAAGGATATTATGCAATAAAAACAAAAGGTATAGATAATGCTCTTGATATTTATATTGATGCAATAGACAAAGCTCCGGGCTTTGTGCCGTTATACTGCCTGCTTGGAGATATTTATTCTTCTTTAGGGCAATTTGAGAATGCAATAACTGAATATAAAATGGCAATATGGCTTGATAGCTTGAATATCCCTGCATATCGCCATTTATGCATGGCTTATGAAGATTTAGGGGATTATGACAATGCAATTGAGGTATACAAAAAACTAATTCAAATTATGCCTAATATGCCTGAATTTCACTCAAACTTAGCCAATATTTTGTACGTAAAAGGAGATATAGACGGAGCGATATCACATTTCCAAACGGCTGTAACTCTTAACCCGAATAAAGAGTGGACAAGTGTTGTTAATCAGACATTAGGATTTGTTTTCCAAGAATCGAAACAAGATTTGAATGCTGCAATTACATCATACCAAAGTGCATATTTGATGACACCTGAGGATATTGATATTTATATCAATATGGGAAGCGCATTTTATGATAAAGAAGATTATGAAAATGCACTAACTATATATAGGAATGCACTTGACCTCGACCCAAAAAATGCAAAAATTCACTGTAATCTGGGATTTTTATACTGGGGTAAAGGAGAAATGGACGAAGCAATAAGAGAATACAAACATGCAATAGAATACGACAATACGTACTCAATCGCATATAACAATCTTGGCGTAATTTACCTTGACGATTTTGGCAAAGTACAAGATGCAATTGAAATGTTTAAAAAAGCAGTTGAATATAACCCGAATTACGCACTTGCACATTTTAACCTTGCCCGTTCAATATCCATAACAGGTGACAAAATTGAAGCAGCAAAGCTATACCAAATATCGCAAGATATAAACAAAATTACAAATGAAATAGATCCGCAAGACATTATTGATAAAATCAATGCTTTATTTGATTAAAAATTTTATTGCTTTTCCTACAATATGTTGCTCCATAGCATATTCAACCTGTTCAAGAGGTATAGTTTCCGTAATGAGTTTTTCAACTTCTACTTTACCCGAAGCAATGTATTCGAGTGCTTTTTTAAAATATTCAGGGGTATGATGGAATACACTTATTATCTTAATGTCGCCATAATGCATTTTTGTTGTATCAAAAGTAACTTTTGAACCGGATTGGCAGCCGCCAAAGAAATGAACAGTTCCTCCCGGACGAACACAATTAAACACTCTTTCCCATATTTCCGGCAGACCTACACATTCTACAGCAACATCAAGTCCTTTATTTTCATCCGAAAAGGCTCTGAAAATCTTCTCCGGATTCGGGTATTTTTTCAAATCAACAATCTCATCAGCATGAGCAAAATCTTCTGCGGCCTTAAGTTTTATAGGATTACGCCCTGCAACAATAACACGAGCCCCCATAAGTTTCGCAACTCTTGCAAACATTAGCCCGATTGGTCCAATACCAATTATACCAACACTTTGTCCCGGCTTAATCTCCGTTCTGTATGCACCATGAATAACATTCGCCAACGGTTCACAAAATGCAGCTTTTTCAAAACTTAAATCCGGCGGAAGAATTAACATATTCTTTTTTACAATTCGTGCAGGAACAGTAATAAATTCAGCATATGCACCATTTAATAAATCCAAATTTTCACAAAGATTATATTGTCCATGCCTGCAATAAAAACATTCTCCGCAAGGGGCTGAATTTGCGGCAACAACCCTGTCACCGACTTTGAAGCCCTCAACACCTTTGCCGAGTTTATCAACAATACCGGCAAATTCATGCCCAAAACCGGACGGAATATCTTTTATCAAAACAGGGTGCCCCCTGCGATATGTTTTAACATCCGTACCACAAGTTAAAGCAGCCATTACACGAACAACAACTTCTCCCTCTTGCGGCGGTTTTATCGGCACATCTTCATATTTAATATTTTTAGGCCCGTAATATTGAATAGATTTCATATTACTATTTTACACCAAATATAATTTATAAATCTTATACAACACCTTGTGCTTTCATAGCATCAGACAACTGTTTAAATGCCGCAATGTTTGCGCCATCCAAATAATTACCGCTATGTCCGAATTCTTCGGAAGCTTTTGCACAATTATTGAAAATATTAATCATAATACGTTCCAGCTTATGTTCAACTTCTTCGAACGTATAATAGTATCTCATACTATTTTGCGACATCTCAATAGCAGAAGTTGCAACACCACCGGCATTTGCGGCCTTTGCAGGAGCAAATAACACACCGTTTTCGATTAAATATTTTGCGGCCTCGTAAGTACAAGGCATATTAGCACCTTCACCAACAGCAATTACACCGTTTTTAAGAAGAACTCTTGCTTCTTCTATATTCAATTCATTTTGAGTAGCACAAGGTAAAGCAATATCCGTTTTAATATTCCAAATCGGATGTGATGAATTGACGGATTCAAAATATTGAGCGTTCGGATGGAAATTCAAATACTCTTTAATACGTCCCCTTTGAACTTCTTTTATTTTCTTGATTGTTTCAAGGTCTATACCGTTTTCATCATATACGCAACCGTTAGAATCACTCATTGCTACAACTTTTGCACCCATTGCATAAGCTTTTTGGCAAGCATATATCGCAACATTACCGGAACCGGAAATTGTTACGGTTTTACCATCTAAAGATTTGCCGTGTTTTTTAAGCATTTCGCGCATAAAAAACATCAATCCGTATCCCGTAGCCTCTTTTCTTGCCAACGAACCGCCGTAGCATATGTCTTTTCCGGTTAAAACTCCGCCTTCATAAGCATCTTTAATCTTTTTATATTGACCGAACAAATATCCGATTTCTCTTGCTCCAACACCTATATCGCCTGCCGGAACGTCCACATCTTGGCCTATATGTCTGTATAATTCAGTCATAAAACTTTGGCAAAATCTCATAATTTCGCCTTCAGATTTACCTTTAGGGTCAAAATCGCTTCCGCCCTTTGCTCCGCCTATCGGTAATCCTGTCAAAGCATTCTTAAAAATTTGTTCAAATCCTAAAAATTTCATAATACTAAGGTTTACGCTCGGATGAAACCTTAATCCGCCCTTATATGGCCCAATTAATGAACTGTATTGAATTCTGTATCCGCGGTTAACAATTACCTGTCCGGCATCATTTACCCAAGGAACCCTGAATAATATACATCTTTCAGGTTCTACCATTCTTTCCAATATCGCTAACTTTTCAAATTCCGGATGTGCATTTATAACAGGTTCTATTGAAGTCAAAACTTCTTCAACTGCTTGCAAATATTCCGGCTGTTCTTCATTTAATCTTCTTGTTTTTTCCAATACTTTATTTAAATATTCATTCATAACTAATCTTTCCATGTTACTTCCTTATTTTTTTATACATCAGTAGTATTATTATTGCAATAATATTTATAAAATTTTAATTTCCGAAAAAAACAAAAGTACCCAGCCGACTAATACACTATGATTTTTAATATAATAATATAATTTAAGGTTTATGGTTATTATTATGATTTTTGTTGTAAGCTTTATTTTAATCGTTTGTACTATTTACGAATATATAACATTAAACAGGTATAAAAAATTAAATGAAAAAAATAAATCATTTCTTGCCGCAATTTCGCATGATTTAAAATCTCCGGCACATGCACAAATCAACATGTTAAATTTATTATTAAACGGAAACTTTGGGAAACTAAACCCTGAACAGTATGAGATGATAAAACTAACCTGTACTTCGAGCAAATATATGTCAAAATTAGTAGGAAATATATTAACCAACTATGAATATGATGCCAAAGTCTTGAAGTTACACAAAACAGAATTTGATTTGTGCAGCTTAATTAAAAAAGTATGCAATGAAAACAAGTACCTTGCAGATGAGCAAAAACAAAATATTATATTTATACCGGAAATGAAAAAATGTACTATATATGGAGATGAACTCCAAATTGAAAGGGTAATCTCAAATCTTCTTTCTAACGCAATAAAATATGGCTTTAAAAATTCACCCATAATAATCACTTTGAACGAAACAGACAAAGAAATACATTTTTCAATTACGAATAAATGTAATCCAATTTCACGCAGAGATTTGAAGAAAATATTTAATAAATTTACTAAAAATAAAGACTCAAATATAAACAGCACAGGTCTTGGTCTTTATATAGCAAGAAAGATTATAAATATGCACAATGGTAAAATATACGCACACTCAGATTCTGATGGAAACTGCACATTTAAATTCTCGCTTAAATCAGAAAAAAGCCGAATAGGTCAAAAATCCGGCTAATTATTTAAGCTCGACTTTTGTGCCGTCAGTTGTATCTTTCAAAATAACTCCGACAGAATCCAAAGCCACCCTGATTTTATCGGCAACATCCCAATTTTTATCAGCTCTTGCTTGTTTTCTCAAACTTAAAATATCTTCCATTGAAGAAAAACTTTGACCGAGTGCTTCTGATACAACCTTTATGGCATTATTTGTATCTTCTTCAGAGAGTCCCTCTTTTTCAAATTTAAAACCAAGAACCGTACCCAATTTATAAAGAATTGTATAAGCATCTTTTTCATCTTTATTTGCACGGGTCGTTAAATCAAATAACACCGCCAAAGCTTTTGAAGTATTCAAATCCTCATTCATGGCATCACAGAATGCCTTATATTCAGGAGTACTGCTGATATCCAAAGAATCATCTATTTGTGTCCGCTTCGCATTTGTCAAGCGTTTTGCACCTGCTTGAGCCGCGGTCAATGCTTCGTCAGAAAATTCAACAGGCATTCTGTAATGATTTGTCAAAATAAACAACCTCAAAGTATTTGCATCATAATTTTTTAACATATCATCAATAGTTAAGAAGTTACCTAAAGATTTTGACATTTTTTCTTTATTTATAGTAACAAAACCGTTATGCAGCCAATAATTGACAAACTTACATCCGTTTGCACATTCACTTTGCGCAATTTCATTTTCATGATGAGGAAATATCAAATCCGCACCACCTGCATGGATATCAATAGTTCTGCCAAGATATTTTCTGCTCATTGCGGAACATTCTATATGCCACCCCGGACGACCAACTCCCCAAGGAGAATTGTACCCGAATTTTTCATCTTTTTTCCACAGCGCAAAATCAAGCGGGTCTTCTTTTTGTTCACCAACGGCAATTCTTGCACCGCTTTCTAACTGGTCTATAGGCTGTCCTGAAAGACTTCCGTACCTTCCGAATTTTTTAACTCTGAAATATACATCCCCGTTTGCCTCATATGCGTAGCCTTTTTCAATCAAATCCTTTACCATAGAAATCATTTCGCCCAGCGTTTTTGTCGCAAACGGTTCAATATCAGGAGGCAAATTATTTAATTTATTCATAGAATTTGTAAATTGCTTATACCAGTATTGGGAAACCTCACTCGGAGTTTTGCCTTCTTTTTCTGCTTTTTTAAGGATTTTATCATCCACATCAGTAACATTACGGCAATATGTAACATCATATCCGATAAATTTTAAGTACCTGTATAATACATCCCAGGTGATATAACATCTTGCATGTCCTAAATGTGCATAATCATATACTGTCGGCCCGCAGACATACATCTTTACTTTACCTTCCTCTATAGGCTTGAATTCTTCTAATTTACCTGAATAAGTGTTAAATAATTGCATAAAATCCCTCGTTTTTACCTAATATATCTTATCATAAACAAAACGTAAAGAAATGTAAAATTA
>JAFUUT010000087.1 GCA_017477685.1 bacterium
GCGCTATTATATCCTTTAAAACGGTTGTTCCAAAGCCTTTTATTCCATATGAGCCATCATCTGTTGTCATATACAATTCGGTACAAGCATTCTTCATTTTGTCTTCCCAAAACAATAAATCTTTTGTTCTAGCTCCGGAAATCATATAAACCTTATTACCTGCATCTTTTAATGCTTTTGAAATTAAATAACAAGGAGCGGCACCATATCCTCCGGCAACACAAACAGCCGTACCATAATTTTTAATTTCGGTTGGCTTACCTAAAGGCCCGACGATATCAACAAGTTCATCTCCGATATTAAGTTGGGCAAGTTTTTTTGTTGAATAACCGACAGCCATAAACACAAGAGTCAAAACACCTTTTTCTTTATCAACATCTGCAATTGTTAAAGGAACTCTTTCCCCTTCTTCTTCAACTCTGAATATAATAAATTGTCCTGCTTTGGCATTCCGCACAACATAAGGAGCATCTATAGATATCTCATATTGATTCGGACATATTTCTTTTTTTGATAGGATTTTATAACCCATTTATGCTCTCCCTGACTAAACTAATTATAATATATTATTTAAGTAATTGTAAAATATATTTACAAGATATAAGCCATTATAACCCGAAATCCAATAAATTTCAATAAAAAGCGGTATCCTTTTTCAAGAATACCGCCTTTTACATTTTATATATTAACTATTTTTCTTTCTTTTCTGATTTAGCTTCTTTTACAGGAGCTGCCGCAACTGTTTCAAGACCGCTATCAACTTTACCCAAAACTTGAGGAAGTTCTATACCGGCTTGATTAGCCAAATCATGCATTGCAGGAAGTGATTTAATCAAATCCTTCATAAAGTTTGCTGTAGTTGAACCGTTTGCAGAACCTGCACCACCGTCCCAAACAGTAATTTTATCAAATTTGATATTCTTAATTGCTTCAACTTGTTTAGAAACGATATCTTGAACTTTTTCAATCATCAAGAAGCTTGTTGCAATTTCCGGTCTGTTATTAGAAATTCTGACAAGTTCGGCATAACCTTTTGCTTTTGCTTCAAGTACAGCCTTAACACCTTCTGCTTCCGCAAAATATTTTGCTTTAATAGCATCAGCTTGACCTTGAGCGACTCTACGAAGTTTTTCAGCTTCAGCATCAGCTTCAACTTGTATTTTCAATTTTTCAACTTCTTTTCTTGCAAGTTCTTCTTTTTTCAATTTAGCTTCTTCTTGTTCTTTTTGAGCCATCAAGACATCTCTTTGAGCGTTAGCTTTTGCAACTTCCCCTTCTTTAAACGCACTTGCCTGTTTTACTGCTAAAGTTGCGTTGTATTCAGCAATATTTGCTTTTGCAATGTTTTCACCTTCAACCGCTTGTGCTTCAAGTTCTGCTGTTTTAATTCTCTGCTCTCTATTAGCATTTGTTCTACCAATTTCTGTCATTGCAGATTGTTGAGCAACCTGTACTTCTTTTTCTTTATTTGCTTCAGCTTCACCGACAGCACCGAGTTTTTCTTGTTGAGCAACTTCAACCTTTGCTTTGTTAATTGCTTCTGCTGCCGCTTTTCTACCGATAGCATCAATATATCCCGATTCATCCGTAATATCTTTTATGTTTACGTTAATAATTTCAAGACCGATTTTTTTCAACTCTGTATTGACGTTTGCGTTAATTTGTTCTAAGAATTTTTCACGGTCTTGGTTAATTTCTTCAATCGATAATGTTGCAATCGCAAGACGCAATTGACCAAGAATAATATCACTGGCCTGAGTTATAACCTCAGCTCTTGATAAGCCTAACAGACGTTCTGCAGCATTTATCATAATGGTTGGTTCTGTTGAAACACCAAATGTAAATGTTGACGGAACCGCTACACGAATATTACCTTTAGAAAGTGCACCTTTAAGGTCAATATCGGGTGTCATCGGTTCAAGTGATAAGACACCATAATCCTGAATTAATGGGATGATAAATGTACCACCGCCGTGAACACATTTTGCAGTCCTTTCTCCGCCTGTTTTACCGTAAACTACAATAATTTTGTTTGATGGGCATCTTTTATATTGGTTCGCAATAAATACAAAAACTGCGACCAGTATCAATGCACCTGCTACAATAACCGGGAACATAATTTTTCTCCTTCCTTTACTTAATTATTATGCTTCTGTATATTTTTCTACTTCTAAAATATTGTCCTTAATACCCGTAACCTTAATTACTTCAAAAGAATGTATCTCTTCATCCGTAATGTTACGAGCATCTGCAATTGTTAATTGACCGGAAATATCTATTTCTACCTTTCCGCTTCCCTGAGGGGCAAAATTTGTATATGCTTTTCCGGTAGTTCCGATTGCGGTTGCTTTATCTTTTTTGACATTTTTTTCAAGTTTTTTAGCTAAGAACATTAAATATGCGCTTCCAAACATAAACAATAAACCGACACCCAAAGCACTGAGAATACAATATAATTGCGACAATTTATATTGTGTAGCCGCAGCATATCCCATCCAGCCAAAACCCATTAAAAATGCCAATAATGACTGCACAGAAATAAAATTAAACGAAGCGTCCGTATCTACTTCGGAATTAAAATCTGCATTTACTTCGGTATCTCCGCCAAATGTAACAAACAATATGAGTTTTATAACAAAACATATTGTTGAAAATAATGCAATGTTATAAAAAACTTGTGACATCGTATCAAGTGTAATTCCATGAAAAATCATTTTACTCTCCTTTTATTTACTTTCTTTTTGTACTTTTCTTTTGAGGTTTATTACCTGAGGTGTTTTTAATCATACTTGCCGAGGTTTGAATACGTTTTACACTGTACACATCAGGCAAAGCTTGAATACTGTTTATTACTTTTTTCAAGGTGTCAACATTATCTAATTGAATACCAATCTCAATAATACCAACGTGATTTTTAGTTTTGATATTTGCATTAACAATATTGGTATTGTTATCGGAAACTGCGGCTATAACATCTTTTAAAAGTCCCAATTTTTCTGCCGTTTCAATTCTTATGGTTGTGGTATATGTTTTATTGGTATTAACACCTGCCCAACGGACATCCATAAGCCTTTCAGGGGGAATTGTTTCTAATGTTTTGCAATCCGCCCTGTGAACTGTTACACCTTTGTTCCTTGTAACAACACCCACTATCGGCTCACCCGGAATTGGAGAACAACATCTTGCAAATGAATATAACATTCCTTCCAGCCCGATAATATCTTTGTCAGACGCCTTTTTAGACGAATGATGGAATGAATCTTCACGATGATGTTCTTCCGGCTTTTTCAACTTGTTTGTAATCTTATTTAGAGTTGTTTCGCCATAACCCAAAGCTGCAAATAAATCGTCCGCAGACTCATAATTCATTATTTTTGCGACTTTATCAAATTCACCCTGTTTTACATATTCATCAAAAACAGATTTGGTAAGCTCATGTTCAAGATTTGCTTTCCCAAGATTGATATGTTCATCTCGTTTATTCTTTTTGAACCATTGTTTAATCTTTGAAGATGCCTGTTTAGTTACAACAAAAGTCAACCAATCAAGACGGGGAGCCGGAGTTTTGGAAGTCAATACTTCAACTATATCTCCGTTATTTAATTTTGTACTCAAAGGTACTATACGTCCGTTTATCAACGCTCCGACCGTTTTGTGACCGACGTCGGTATGAATTCTGTACGCAAAATCAATTGGAGTTGCATCTTTTGGAAAATCATAGATATCCCCGTTTGGGGTGAAGGCAAAAACCTGATCCGAAAATAAATCTAATTTTACACTGCTGACATAATCTTTCGCATTCTTCATGTCTTTTTCATATTCTACAAGTTTATGCAGCCAAGAGAATTGTTTGTCTGTTGTGTTGTCTGCTTTTTGAGAACCTTTTTCTTTATATCTCCAATGAGCAGCAATACCATATTCCGCAGTTTTGTGCATTTCCCAAGTTCTGATTTGAACTTCCAAAGGCTTCAAACGAGGACCGATAACAGAAGTATGCAAAGATTGGTACATATTACCTTTAGGCATCGCAATATAATCTTTAAATCTTCCAGGAATCGGTTTGAATTGTGAGTGAATGATACCCAAAACTTCATAACATTCTTTTATATTGTCCACAATTACACGTACAGCAGTAACATCATACAGGTCATTGAATGTTATATTCTGACGTTTCATTTTTGCATAGATACTGTAATAATGTTTTGCTCTTCCTGTTATTTGAGCTTTTATACCGCTTTTTTCAACATCTTTTGATATTTTATTGATTAATTCATTAACAGTCTCTTCTCTATCCGCCTTTGTTTGAGCAACAAGCTGGGCGATTTCATAGTATTTTTCCGGTTCTAAATATTTTAGCGATAAATCTTCTAACTCTGCTTTTATTTTATAAATACCAAGACGATTCGCTAAAGGAGCAAAAATTTCTAAAGTTTCTTGAGCAATTTTTTTCTGCTTAGCAGCCTCCATAAAGTTCAGAGTTCGCATATTGTGTAGTCTGTCTGCGAGTTTTAAAAATATAACCCTGATGTCATTTGCCATAGCAATAAAAAGCCGCCTGAAATTCTCTGCCTGACGTTCTTCTTTCGACTTGAACTGCAATTTACCAAGTTTTGTAACCCCTTGAACGAGATTTAAAACATCATCTCCAAATTTTTCCTTAATCAATTCAGGAGAAGTGTCCGTATCCTCCAACACATCATGCAAAAATGCCGCCATTAAAGTATGTGTATCAGCCTCTAAATTTGCTAAAATTTTTGCAACCTCAACCGGATGAATTATATACGGCTCTCCTGAAACCCTAAATTGTCCGGCATGAGTTTTTTTTGCAAACTTATATGCCCTTTCGACTAATGCAATATCTTCGGGAGTATGCCCTTGATTTTCAAGGGTTTCCTTTATTTGTTTGAACGATTCTATGTCTGACATAACATAACAATAATATATATTATAGTTATGTTTTTCAATAATATTCGAAAAATTTCGTATAAAAATATTAGTCAGAACAGATAAACATTAATTGTTTTCTTCAGATTTTCCATGATGCTCAAAATCAGCATTCGCTCCATCCAAATCTCCAATATGAAGCTTTAAACCGGCACGCATATAATAAGCGGAAATATTGTCAGGATCAAGCTCGATTGCCTTGTTATAATCGGCTAATGCACCGTCATAATCGTCAAGTTCGTACTTACAAACCCCGCGAAGTATATAACTCCCAACATTTTCAGGCAAAATTTCAATTGATTTTGAGAAATTTTCAACAGCCTCTTTTTTATTTCCCAAAGAACTTAGTGCCGTACCTTTCCAATAATATAAATAAGCATTTTCAGGATACTTTAAAATGAATTCATCAGCCTTCTTCAATGCTGCATTATACTTACCATTATTGACCAGCATTCCTATTTCAGAAACAACTCTATCTTCATCAACAGTAGTTTTTGCACAAACCCCAAGAGAAGAAGAAAACATCAAACCGGCAAGCAATACAGAAACTAAGACAAATTTTTTCATTTTAATTTCTCCTTGAAACTACAACCCGAACTAATTATAACATACTTCTAAACCAATAACCAGTCATGTATAAACATTTATTGCAAAGGCACAAAATTTATAGTACTATGATGATAGAAAACACGTATTGAGAAAGGTTTTATATGGCAATAAAAAAAGTATTACACTACGGGGAACCATCTCTTAGAGAGCCTTCTAAAGAGGTACATAAAGTTTCTAAAAAAATTACAACTTTAATACAAGATCTGTTTGATACAATGTATGCACAAAACGGTGTAGGTTTAGCAGCACCGCAAATAGGCGTCAATCTGAGAGTTTTTGTTATTGATGCTTCTACAAAAGAAGAACCGCTTGATCCGATGGTATTTATTAATCCTAAAATTATTAAAAAAAGCGGCGCAGTAAAAAGCAACGAGGGTTGTTTGAGTTTTCCGGATGCGTACACAGATGTTGTAAGATACGAAAATGTTATGGTTAAAGCTATAAACGAAAATGGCAAACCGTTTGTTATGGAAGTTAAAGGAGGGAATCTTTTAGCAAGAGCCATTCAACACGAAAATGACCATTTGGACGGAATTTTGTTTATTGACCACTGCATAAACAGATTTGAAGCTCAAGAAGTTTTGAAAAAATACAATCTCCCTGATTTAGACCCTGACAGACTTATAGATGAAGAGGAGTTAAAATCACAAATATGATAAATATTGTATTTTTCGGCACACCTGACATTGGTCTAAAATCATTAGATTATCTGAATAATTCAGACAAGATTAATGTATTGGCTGTTGTTACGCAACCGGACAAACCGGCAGGCAGAGGACACAAATTGCAAATGTCTCCTATAAAAAAATATGCACTTGAGCATAATATACCTATTTTTCAGCCAAAATCAATCCGAAAAGAACCCGAAATTCAAGAAGAATTGAAAAAATTAAATCCTGACTTTTTTGTAACTTTTGCCTTCGGTCAAATTTTATCGCAAGAAGTTTTAGATATTCCAAAATATGAAACAATCAATCTTCACGCTTCACTCCTTCCAAAATACAGAGGAGCAAACCCTATTCAAAGAGCAATCATAAACGGAGACAAAGAAACCGGAATTTGCACAATGATAACTGAGTTGGGACTCGATTGCGGAGACATATGCCAAAAACTTGTTATACCGATTTCAGATACAATGAATTGCGAACAATTGTGGAATGAAATCGGCGAAAAATCTCCGCAAATGCTTGAACAAACTCTGATAAAACTAAAAGCGGGTACACTAAAACCGGAAAAGCAATGTGAAGACGGAGTATGTATGGCAAACAAACTCACAAAAGAAGAATGTGAAATTGACTGGAACAAAACGAACAATCAAGTTCACAATCTTGTTAGAGGAATTTGCAGAAGTCCCGGAGCATACTTTAAATTCCAAAATAAAATAATTAAAGTGATTGAAACAACACCAATAGACGGCAGCGGCAAGGCAGGAGAAATAATTGCGCACTCAAAAGAAGGTGTAGATATTGCTTGTGCAAAAGGACTTGTAAGACTGGTTAAAGTAAAACCGGAAGGCAAAGGGGAAATGTTTGCTCGTGACTGGTATAACGGGCTTCACAATATTTAAAAGGAGTTTAATATGGTTACAAAGGGCATCAGAGGAGCAATTACTGTAGACAACTGCACTAAAACTGCTTTAGAACGGGCAACAGTAGAACTGCTTAACACAATGGTCGAAGAAAATTCTATTAAAATCGACAACATTTCACATGTAATATTTACTACAACAAAAGACCTAAATGTCGATTTCCCTGCAAAATACGCCAGAACTACACTTGGGTGGGATGAAGTTGCAATGATGTGCTTTCATGAACTTGATGTGCCAAATTCACTTGCAATGTGCCTTAGAGTTCTTATCGTTCTAAATTGCGAAGAAAACTTCAAACCAAAATTTGTTTACCTCAAAGGCGCAAAAGACTTAAGGAAATAAGACTTATACTTTTTGGAACTCGGAAATTGAAGGATCCAACAATCTTCTGCCGACATTATCAAATGATATTGAGCAAAGAGTCTTGTTCCCGTATTTAATTATTTTTTCTATAACCCCGCGTCCGTATCTCGGGTGTTTTACCATATCACCTTGAACAAATCCGATATCATCCGGTTCTTGAGATGCATCAACATCTTCCGCAGGATAAACAGGAACTATCGGTGTAGAATCTTGGGTGTGTACTTCATCTTCATATATTTCATCCTCGGAAGGGATTGATGATATATCCTCCCCTTGAGTATCTTCAACAATTGCAGGCATTGCATTATCAATAAAATCCAAATCTTCCGCTGAAAGTTCTTCCTCACTTTCTTCTTCAATAACTTCATCTTCTAATGGTTCTTGCAATTCTGATGTGATTTCGGAAATATTTGGATTTTCAAAATATTCTTCATCTTCAGGCAGCTCATCTTCTATTTCCGGTTCTTCGGACTCATATTCCTCTTCCGGTTCTTCTTGCTCGTTAAAGGTTTCTGTTTCTTCCTCTTCTTCGGCCTCTTGAACTTCTTCCTCGTCTTCATCTTCTGCCATAAGATTATCAATCGGTTCTATAACTTTTTTGCTATTTTCTTTAGGTTCGGAATAATCTTCAACCTGCACCGCTTCAGGAATCTGTGCTTCAGGTTCCTCAACTCCGGATACTTGTGTATTCTGTTTCAAAAGTTCTTCTTGGATAATTTCATCTTCTTGTTCTTGTATATCAACAACAGCAGAATCCACAATCTCAGATTCCACAATAAACGGAATTCCTTGAGTCAATTTGCCATAAATAACAAATTCATCATGATTCAATTTGCTCAAAAAAGTATTGTATGATGCGAATTCATGAGTTAATGTTTGAGGGGTATAGAATACAATATTTTGAGCATGCTCTTTCAACTCTGCTGCATACTTATACGAATGCGGAGCAAAAATCGTAGTAAAAACATGACTATGATTTATGAATTTACGAATCATAGACTTGTCAGAATTATCATCATGTATTGAAACAAATAAATATATATATTTATTTATAGAATTCAATTCATCATGAACCATATTTATCATTTTATTTTGCAATGGAGATTCAAGATTTTTTACGTCAATTATAATTGTGTTATCTTTTTCCAACAAATCTGCAAAAACGTGAACTTCATCCGCAGAATTTGCAAACAATCCGCTGTCTTTGAACTTTAATAATTTGCTTCTTAACAGTGCCAATTCGGGAATTTTATTTTGCTGATATTGAGATGTAATAACCCCGACAAATTTATCGATTGAAAGGAATTTTTCGTCAAGAGTATTTATGTATTGTTCAATTTCAGAAAGAATACCTTTAATCACAACCTTTGATTCAACACCGGCATCTGAAAATTCATTATCATAAATATAATCAAGCATCTCTGAATTTAGCGGAATCTTAAAATCCTTACCCGGAAATATTTTCTTTGAATTTTCAAAAATATTTGAATCATCAATAACAACACATTTTTCTTCGTCTTTAGACAATTGATGCAAACAATTTGATATAAAAGTAAACTTTTCAAAGTCATGATCAGAAAAAACGGTAAAATTATGTTCAAAAATTGATATATCAAGATTTAGAACAGAATCTTGCTGAGCCAAATGCCCGAATTTTATAGGAGTTTCCACAGGCAGCAAATCTAAAAGCTCTTGACTGGACAACAGTGTCGTTTCAGACTCTATATCAGGGATTGAGCCGTCATAATTATCTACAACACCGTCACTTGTAAAAGTAAATAACAATTTTGCTATGGCATGCCTGCGCATTTCATCAAGTTTTATATTGATAATTTGTGCAACATACGACTTTTGAGAAGATGCAAGAACAATAAAATGCCCTAATATTAACCCCTCATCACTTTCAAACTCAACTTTTATCAAGTTATTTCTAATCTCAACTACTTTCATATACTCCCTCATTTTATAGACAGATTGTACCATGAAAAGTCCGTTTTAAATACAAAAATATTAAATTAATTAACATTTATAAAATCTTGCATATGATTGTATATATCAACTGTCATTGGGGAAATCTTCAAATCCCTGTCAACAAGACTTTTTATAGTTTCCTTGTAACAGTTTAATATCGCTTTATCAAGTCCGTTATCCTGCGTTAACAATTTACGAGTTCTTTCTGCATAATCTTCAGTTCTGGTAACAGGCTCTATCTTATCTGCCAAAAATATTATTTTTTCAAAAACACTCATGTTAACTTTGCCAAGAGTATGCCATCTTATTGCACTCAAAATTTCATCATCCGTAACACCGAATTCATTCTTTGCAACATAAGCACTAACAGGAGCATGCCAGGTTTTTGGAGCAATCATCTCACTTTCACTGACATGAAGAAAATTTTTCATTATATTTAATTGCTTATTCTTATCAAAACATTTTGCACAGTCATGTAACAACCCTGTAATATAAGCTTTGTCACAATCTTGTCCATATTTAAGAGCCAACTCTTTTGCGCATTGTGCTGTAGCTATAGAATGTTCATAGCGCTCTTTATCCAGATTCTGTTTTAACCAAACAAGTATTTCTTTTTCGCTAATTTTTGTATAATCCATGTTGATAAATATATTCCTCGACTTTTTTACTTACCAAGTTTTTGACGCTTATATTATTTTTAATATTCTCTCTGAGTTCTGTTGAAGATATATCTTCAAATGCTAAACTCTCAATTACAAAATCATAGCCTTTTTCTCTTAATTTTTCAAGCTTTTGCGGTATGTAATTATTTTCTCTTACAAATACTATAAAATGTACAAGCTTTTTCAATTTATCAGCCTCATACCAGCTTTCTATCTTTTCAAATGCATCCGTTCCGATAATAAAACTTATTTTTTCATCTTTTATATTATATTTTTTAATAAGTTCACATATAGTTAAATACGTATAAGAAACCCCTTTACGTTTATATTCAATATCTGATACTTCAATATTATCATACGTTTTAAGCGCAAGTTTAACCATATTGTACCTGTGAACAGACATATCAATATCACAATTTTTGTGCGGAGGGTTGTATGCAGGGATAAACAATATTTTATCAAAATTATATTTATCCATGACAAACTCTGCAACACGCAGATGCGCATTGTGTATAGGATTGAATGTTCCTTGAAAAACGCACAATTTCATACGTAGATTCTAGCATGAAACAAGAAAAAGATATAATTATAGATTCTGAATCAGTAATGCCCCCCCCCCTGATAAATACAATATATACAATAATTTTGCTATTTAAAATTATATTCTGAATTTAATTCAGGATAACAAATCAGTTCAGGATTACAATTAGGCATCATACACTATTTATACGGATATTCCGGCGGATAGTCCCAATTATTTATCTGCAAATATCTGGTGCAATAAATTTCTTTTCCAGGCGTTCGACATAGGCCTAAATAGTCCACAGAAGTACTGTTGCAGTTATTTTCCGGCGCCCCAAAAAACGTATCTGCACTGCATAACCATCTGGTTCTCATATTATCATTAAAACAGAAGTAGAAGCTGTATTGGTCAGCTCCCAGCTTATTAGGATTTTTTTTACCATTTGTATCGTATACAACATTCGCACAAGCATTACCGGTACCGGCACGACC